>DATCJR010000001.1 GCA_036562685.1 Clostridia bacterium
AGATTTTTTTAATAAACATATTTATATAACACTTATCATTATTAATAATCCAAAAAACGACAAGCTAAGCAACATAATAGATAATACTGCTTCTAGATGCTTATTCCGTACAATTTGTTTTACAGCAAAAAAAGTTCCTACCACCATTGTGACAATTTCCAAAGTCAAAAACAACGAATAAACTAAGTTATAACCTGTTTTAGTCGTGCTGTACAAAAAATAAATCATAAACATAAAAAGCAGAAATAAAGACATTACCGAAAAACTAACGGCTAATGCGTTATAAATATTATCACTTTTGGTCTTATATTTCATCATCATAAACAGCTTATCCTCATTGTTTTGTTTAATTTTATACTACGATAAAAATTACTATATGTCAATATCGATTAATCACATTATGGTAATATTTTAACCAATCTTAATAAAAAAACGCTTTCTTTAAAAGAAAGCATTTAAAATTTATTTATTGACAAAAGCGTTATAGATCGCCGCTATCGCTTTTTCAAAGTCGCTGTTATCCACACCTACTATTATATTTAACTCGCTGCTGCCCTGGTCAATCATTCTTATATTAATGTCAGCACTGTAAAGCGCCGAAAACAGTTTTGCTGCAGTACCTTTTCTTTTGCTCATACCGTGTCCTACAGTAGCTATCAAACTTAGATGCTCTACAACTTCTATATGGTCAGGATTAAGTATTGCCTGCAATCTTGCAAGAACATGGTCAAGTTTGCCTTCCAGCTGATGACTTTCTATAACCAAGCTCAATGTATCTATACCGGTAGGCATATGTTCAATAGATATATCATAATGTTCTAAAACTGAAAGCGCTTTTCTTGCAAAACCAAGCTCACTGTTCATCATAGATTTTTCTATGTATATCGCCGTAAAATCCTTTTTGCCTGCAATACCTGTGATTATTCTTGCGCTCTGACCTTGATAATTTTTTGAAGGCACTATCATAGTACCGCTATTTTCAGGCTCAAAGGTGTTTCTTATATTAATTGGAATATCAGCTCGTCTTACCGGAAAAATAGATTCGGGATGCAAAACAGTAGCGCCCATATATGACAATTCTCGCAGTTCTTTATATGTCAAGATATCTATTTTTTGAGGATTAGGAACGATTCTGGGATCGCACATCATAAATCCGTTTACATCTGTCCAGTTCTCGTATAAATCCGCCTTAACAGCGCGTGCCAATATAGACCCTGTTACGTCCGAACCGCCTCTAGAAAAAGTACATATAGCTCCGTCTGGAGTCCTGCCATAAAAGCCGGGAACAACAGCTCCTTTTTCTTTTAGTTCACTCAAAACTTTTTGAGTGTAATCGTTGGTATATTCAGAATCAAAGCTTTTATCTGGGAAAAACTTAATGATGTTTTCAGCATCGACAAATTCATATTCTAACAGTTCAGCAAAAACAATTCCCATAAGATATTCACCGCGGCTTGCGGCATAATCTCTGCTGGCTCCGTTTTCTATATCCTGATACACTTTTTCTAGTTTTTCGGTTAAATCAAAATTTAGTTTTAGCTCTTTTACAATGGTTTCAAAACGTTCTTTAATTTTGGCAAAAATATCTTTGCAAGAAATCCCCTTCTTTACCGTTTCGTAACAGCTGATAAGCATATCTGTTACTTTTTCTTTTCCATTAACTTTGCCAGGTGCGCTTACAACGACATATTTGCGTTCGGGATCAGATTTTACAATATTTGCGGATTTTAAAATGCTTGACGCATCCGCCATAGAAGTTCCGCCAAATTTACACACTTTCATTATATATATCTCCCAAAAAAATAAAAATCACAAATGACCCTTATTATCAATAAGGATGTAACAATTATAATACCATATAATTAGAAAATTGAGTAATATTTATAAATGAAAAATTTATAAATATTCTGATTATTTTATAAATTTGGCTTCAAGATAATATCTTTTCTCAGTGGCTTCGCCAATAGAAAAACTCTTTTTAGGGAAAACCTTGCGTGTAGCAAGCGCCTCAAAGAAATTCTCTTTTTTGATAGAAGGCAACTTGATGCCCAGAGAATCTGGAACAGAAGATACAATCTCTCTCAAATTATCATCGCCGTGAACATAGTCAATTACTATGCTGTCATCATCTAGTTTTAAGTCATCCAAGAATTTCTGAACGGATTCTATTGCATCCAGCGGCTCCAAAGGAATAGGCACAGTTACAGAGTCATGCGAATTAAATACTATTTCGGTCGAACCTTCTTCAGCACTGAATTCATTTTTGAGTGAATTGATAACTTGTTTTACATCAACATTCTTGACTACTCTATGTATAGGATGGAAATTAAGTCCTTCGCTATATAAATTGACGATTTCTACTAGCGTATATCTTGCAGGATGATTTGCTCTTTCGCTTTCAGGCAATTCGCGCTTTATATTATTCCAATTAACTTTAGCCGCAGCCAAAGAATGATTGCCATCGCCTACCGCTAACATAAAGCCGTTGCAGGACTTGCAAGTTTTTTTAATAGCTTCTTCCGTAGATATCTTTTTGAACGCATCTATGAGTTTTTGAGGGTCTTTTAGCGCGTAACCTTTGATATGTCCGCCGTTTCGGTTAAGGTCAAAA
>DATCJR010000002.1 GCA_036562685.1 Clostridia bacterium
TGCGAGTTCCCCACAATCAGTCCGATATTGTCCCAATCTTCTTTTTGTTCGGGCGGAGCAATGATGTTAAGATATTGTATAATATCTTTTATTAGCATTTTTGTTGACCTCTTTCATAAGCAGCTAAAACTGCTTCTATATAGCTGTTAACACCTTTGCCATAAAATATCTTTTCACATGCCGGCGTCAGGACCGAAATATGTCTAAACGCTTCTTCTCTTTTATATATATCCGACATATGCACTTCGTATTTTGGAATGCTTACACATTTTAACGCATCATAAATAGCATAACTGTAATGCGAATATGCTCCCGCATTGATTATTATGGCGTCGGCATTTGTGCTATGTATTTTATCGATTATTGCCCCTTCGTGGTTGGATTGAAAAAACTCCAAAATTACGTCAGCAGGAGCTGCTTGTTTTATTTCCTGATTAATGTCGTCTAGCGTCTTGTATCCATAAATTTGCGGTTCTCTTTTGCCCAGCATATTAAGATTAGGGCCGTTGATAACAAGGATTTTCATAACTTAGCCTCTATGTTTTTAAGAGTTTGAATGATTTGTGCTTTTGACAATTCTACATTGTTCCATATTCTTTGGGCATCCAACGCCTGAAAAAACAGCATTGTAAGTCCGTTAACTGCTTTTATCCCCTTTTCTTTTGCCCAAGACATTATTGGCGTACAAGCGGGATTATATATAGTGTCATATACTGTTTGAAGTCTTTCAGTTTTTACCCCATTAGGCAGACTCATTTCGTTATTATGTCCTAATGTGGTGGCATTAATTATAACAGCAGGCTGTAGGTTATCTAAGTCAGCAACATGCGTGTTTTTTAGACCTAACTCATCTATGATAGCTTGCGCTTTAGTTATAGTGCGATTATAGATATATACCTTAGAAAGTTTGTCAAGTTCATAAGCAAGCGTTCTTGCAGCACCGCCTGCACCCAAAATCAATATTTCGCCACTGATGTCAATATTATGATACTCTAACGATTTCAAAAAACCTGTTCCATCTGTATTATATCCTATTAAATCTCCAGAACTTACACATACGGTATTGACTGCGCCTGTAACACTGTAATTTTTGCTTAGATAAGGCAAAATATCAGTTTTATAGGGTTTGGTTATATTAAAACCGTCATAACCGCTTCTTAATCTGTCAACTGCACCAATAAATGCCATAGGTTCTATTGACATAATAGAATACTCAATATGTATTCCAGCTGACAGAGCGATCTCTTGATGCACAAGAGGCGAATAAGAATACTGAATATTTCTTCCAATCAGTGCGTATCTTTTCAACTTTCGCCTCGTTCAAAGATTTTATAAAATCCAGGATAGCTTACATCGGCTATCTGGGCATTTTTTATAGTTACACCGTCCAAAGAAACAGCTCCAGCGATCGCTGCGCTCATGGCAATTCTATGGTCAAGTCCTGCGTCAATTTCTTTTCCGCCCATTATTACGCCTGTGCCATGAATTATCATTCCGTCTTCTGTCGCCTCGATACGCGCGCCTAGGCTTTTTAGCATATTAACGGTACTGTCTATTCTATTGGATTCTTTTACTTTTAACTCTTTTGCGTCTTTTATAATGCTAGTGCCGTCTGCGAAACACGCAAGCACTGCCAAAATAGGTATTTCATCAATCAGTCTGGGAATCATGTCGCCGCCTATAACAAAAGGCTTTAGATTATCAGTTGATTGAATAAGCATATCAGCGACAGGTTCTTCTCCTGTTCTTCTGCGGTTAAGCATAGTTATTCTTCCGCCGCTAAGTTTTATAACATCCAAAATACCTGTTCTAGTAGGATTGACGCCAACATTTTTCAAGACTATGCAGGAATCTTTCAAAATGGTTGTCAAAACCATAAGATAAGCTGCACTTGATATATCTCCAGGGACATTGACATCCACTGATTTTAAACTTGATTTTGAAATTGATATTTTATTTTTTCTAATTTTTATATCTGCGCTTTGTGCGGCAAGCATAAGTTCGGTATGATTTCTTGTTTTTACTGGCTCAATAATAGTTGTAGGGGTATCGGCATTAAGTCCAGCCAAAAGAAGCGAACTTTTCACTTGGGCGCTCGCTAAGGGCATAGTATATTCTATGCCTTTTAGATCAGAACTTTTTATCTTCAAAGGCGCAAAACCGCCTTCTCTAGATGTGATTTTAGCGCCCATAAGACTTAATGGCTCAATTATCCTGTTCATAGGACGTTTTCTAATGGACTCATCGCCATCAAGCTCTGCGCTTACACCTAGTCCGCACAAAAGTCCGGCAAGCAATCGCATAGTAGTGCCGCTATTGCCAACATAAAGTTCTTGACCGCTTTTGATTCTTTTTGCGCCTATAACTGTAACGGTATCGTTATCAACTTCAATTTTGGCTCCCAATTTTCTCATACAGTCAATTGTCGCCAAACAATCCTCACCCAAAAGCGCATTATAAACCTTAGCTTCACCCTCAGCGACAGCGTTAAACATAATAGCTCTATGAGTAATCGACTTGTCCCCCGGCAAATCAAATGCTCCGCTTATTCTTTTAAGCGGTTTTATTGTCATATAACTGCCTCCAGCAGTGTCTTAAGTTCTTCACTGCTTATAAGATATTCTTGAGTTTCCCCCTGACCTTTTGCAAAGATAAAATCTATTTTTCCTTCGGTGTTTTTCTTGTCTGCCTTCATAATATGAATAAGCTTGTCGATATTTTTGATCTTGACCTTAGGAGTAGTTACGCTATTAAGAAGATGCATTATTATTTTGTAATAATCTTCATCAATAATGCCAAGTTCTCTAGCCATTTTTGATTCCATTTCAATTCCGCAAAGCACATATTCGCCATGGGACAGTTTGAATTTATCCATGCTCTCAAGTGCGTGTCCGACAGTATGACCTAAATTAAGAATTTTTCTAAGAGATGCTTCTTTCTCATCTGAAGATGTGATATGGTCTTTGAACTCCACACAAAGCTTTATAGTATTTAAAACTGTTTGTGCATCCAAAACCATTAACTTAGAAATAGAAGAATTTACATAATCAAAAATAGTCTTACTAAGAAGTGATGTCTTAATAATCTCGCCTATTCCGCACTTAATTTCTCTAAAAGGCAATGTTGCAAAAAAGTTGGTGCTGATTATAATTTTGCTGGGTTGATAAAATGATCCCAGCATATTTTTGTATTGATCTAAATTAATTCCTGTTTTTCCGCCTATGCTTGAATCAATGCAGGATAAAAGCGTAGTAGGAATATGTACTATTTTGATACCTCTCATAAAGATTGATGCTACAAAACCGCACAAATCCCCTGTAACACCGCCGCCTATTGCAATCATCTTGGTATGTCTGTTGCAGCCCGTCTTTAGCATCTTTTTTCCAATCTGTTCTACATACTTCCAGCTTTTGGAATATTCTCCGCTTTTTAAAATATATAATCTATTGCCCATTCGCTCAAAATTTAATTTTGAGTTATAAAGTTCATATACTCTTTGATCGACGACCAGAAAAGCATCGCCGCTCATTTCGTTGATAATCATCTCATCAAGCTCGCGACCGATAATTATTTCATAGCCAAGTCCTGATTTTAATTTTATCGGTATCAGCTCTTCTAATGTTTCCACCTTGTTCAACATAAAAATCTCCTTATAATATCATCAAATAATTAAACCGCTGTTTGGATTTTTCTTTAATTTATATGATAATATCCTTTTTCTTTTGCCATCTTTGTTTTATTTCTTCCATGTGATCTCCCCCTAATGTTTCCAAAATCACCTGCATTAGCGTCAATGCCGCCACATTTTCACATACCACACCTGCAGCAGGCACAGCACAAACATCGCTTCGTTCTTTTGAAGAAATGCATTGTTCATGCGTAATCAGATCTACTGTCTTAATTCCACGCATTGTAGTAGGAATAGGCTTGACGGCTACATTAATAACTATATCTTCTCCTGTCGTAATACCGCCGTCAATGCCGCCGCTGTTATTGGTATATCTAAAAAAACCATTTTCGTCATAACCGATAGGATCATGAGATTGCGTTCCAAGCATTTCTGCATATTTTTCACCTAAACCAAAACTTACGCTTTTTACAGACTGAATAGAACATAAATCAGCCATCAGCCTTGAATCGAGTTTTTTGTCATATTGAGTATGCGAACCATATCCAAAGCTCATGCCGCTTATAATTATCTGAACCTTACCTCCTAATGTATCGCCCGACTCCTGAGCTTCTTTTATCTTGTGAATCATTTCTTGAGATTTTGCTTCATCCATGCATCTGACAGGATTATCATCTGCAGCACTTAATTCAAAAGAATTTTTGGGATAAAAATCAGAATACACGCCGCCTATCATAACCGTATGACTTCCAATATTAACTCCAAGCTCTTGCAAAAACTTTTTTGCTATAGCTCCTAATGCCACTCTCATAGCCGTTTCTCTTGCGCTTGCTCGTTCCAAAATATTGCGTGCGTCTTTTTGGCTATATTTCAGGGCTCCGCTGAGATCTGCATGCGCCGGTCTTACTGTGGTAACAACTTTTTGGGAAATGTCGCATTCATCGGGAGAAAAAATATTCTGCCAATTTTGATAGTCATTATTTTTTATCATTAATGCAATAGGCGAACCTAATGTAAGATAATTTCTGACCCCGCTCAAAATTTCGGCTTTGTCGCTTTCTATTTTCATTCTGCCGCCGCGTCCAAAGCCCTGCTGCCGCCTGTATAACTGATGATTAATTTCTTCTTCAGTTATATGTAGATTGGCAGGACAACCGTCCATGATTCCTACTAATGCCTTGCCGTGGGATTCACCTGCAGTAAGATAACGCATATTTACTCCACTTTTATATCAAATTTTTTCTTTTTTAAAATTTCCAATGCACGCGTTCTGTCAAAAGCGTTTTCAAAACTTATTACCAACGCTCCACCTTCGCCTTCGCGTGAATTTTCAATATTGATGTTTTTGATATTGATTTTTTGTTTATATAACAATAACGTTATTTTGGCGATTATGCCGGGCACATCCTTAACATAAACTCTTAGCAAAAAGAATCTGCCTTTATCTGCTTCTATCTCTGCCCGCTTTTGTCTTGCTGATTCAAACAATTCCTGAATTTTCGCATAATTATTGCTTTTGATATCTTGATAAAGACTATTTAGTCCTTGATTCATTGATTCGAGCTGGTTAAGGATATTATTTTTATTAAGTTTTATAATATCCAGCCACATCTTAGAAGGGCTTGAAGCAATGCGTGTGATATCTCTAAATCCGCCCGCCGCCAAAGTCCTAGAAATATCCGAATTAATAGAATTATTAACCAAAGTATAAGCCACCATGTGCGGCAAATGACTTATTTTGCTTACCTCTAGGTCATGTGTATCTTTATCTATAACTATAGGCAACGCCTGCATTTTTTTGACGATATCTGTTATGTAATCCAAATCTTCTTTTGCCGTATCTGGTGCGGGAGTCAAAACATAATACGCATTTTGGAACATAAAATCTTTTGCAGCTTTTATTCCGCCGTTTTCGGCACCTGCCATTGGATGTCCGCCCACAAACCTTATGTTTTTGGGAAGATTGTTAATTATCTCGCCTTTTATGCTCGCAGTGTCCGTGATTATACAGCTTGTCCCCAATATATTATATAGTTCGTCTATGGTAGAACTAACCATATCAATAGGGGTGCATACAAAAACTGCTTCACAGCCTTTCAAAATTCCAAGATCGGTATGACCAAGCTGAATAATATCTTTTTCAAAAGCATAAGTCAAAGTATCAATATCTTTATCCACTCCGATGATATTATATCCGCCTGCACGGCTCAAAGCATAAGCAATGGAACCGCCGATACAACCAAGTCCGACGACTCCTATGCTTTTATCATAAACCGGTCTGCTAACAGCTTTTATGCTTTTGAAAATCATAGATGAAGTATATCAAAAAATTAGTATTAATGCAATAAAAGCCTTTTTAGATAACCGCCTCTATATCGTATATCTTGAAAAAATAATCTATCTGGACAATATAACCCAATAATTGCGGCAAGCGCATAAGCTGGCCATAAAATGTATCGTCAAAATCCGTCTTAGAATCAAGCATAATTTTAATAAAATCAGTATCAACTAGCTCATTGACTATATTACCTTTTTCTTCTGTTATACGCCTTACCTCGTCTTTTACATAACTGAGATAATCCGGGCTAAATGTCTTAGGATAAGGGTTTTTCTTTCTTTTTATAATGTCATAAGGCAATATATCTTTTACCGCTTCTCTTAATATTCCTTTTTCTCTGCCGTTGTACGCCTTATATTTCCACGGCATATTATATGCATATTCAACAAGTCTATGGTCGCAGAATGGAACTCTTACTTCCAAACCTGATTCCATGCTCATACGGTCTTTTCTATCCAGCAATGTTTGCATAAACCATTCTACATTAAGCATAAACAATTCACGCATGCGCCGTTCTTGAGTATTGTCTTCTTTTAAATATCTGGTACGGCTTATCGTATCATTATACAAATCCTGTACCCATTGGTCACAGTCTTTTAAAATTGCAGGATGCTTAATGAGTTTTTTTCTTAACTCAAGACTTTTTGACCAAGGAAATGTATTAAGCTCTATTGTCTGCTGATTGTGATACCATGGATAACCGCCAAAGATTTCGTCCGCACATTCGCCAGAAAGACAAACTGTGCTCTTTTCTTTTATTACTTGGCAAAACAGCAATAACGATGAATCTATATCCGCCATGCCTGGAACATCGCGCGCAATCAACGCTTCTTTTAATGCGATACCGACTTGTTTATTGTCTAGGGTAATATAATTATGATTGCTCTTGATAAACTCGGACATCTGTGCAATATATTTGTGGTCGCTGTCAGGCTGATAAGCGTTTCGTTCAAAGAAAAGTTCGTTATCCTTATAATCAACAGAATACGTATTAAGCCGCTGCCCTTTAGACAAATACATTGCTGAAGCCACCGAAGAAATAATGCTGGAATCCAGCCCGCCTGAAAGAAAACATCCTAACGGCACATCGCTTATAAGCTGACGCTTGATAGAATCAAGCACAAGCCAACGGGTTTTTTCTATAGTCAAAAATAGATTATCTTCGTGCGGTCTAGCCTCTAGTTGCCAGTATCGATTTATCTCTAAACCGTTGCTGTTGTATATAAGATAATGCGCAGGCTTCAATTCATATATATCCTTAATTATTCCGCTGCCCGAAATCTTGCCTGGGCCTAACAAAAAGATTTGCTTTAACCCGTCTGCATCGATCTTTTTAGGAATTATGGGATTGGCTAATAATGTTTTGATTTCCGAACCAAACACAAGTCCTTTTCCGAATTGACTATTATCATATTTATAATAAAACAGCGGTTTTACACCAAATCGGTCTCTTGCTGCAAACAGTCTTTTTTTGTTGTGCTCCCACACGCCAAAAGCAAAAATACCGTTCAGTCTTTTTAGGCAATCTTTTCCCCATTCGATATAGGCATATATAAGCGCTTCTGTGTCTGAATGCCCTACAAACTTATATCCCAAAGTGCCAAGTTCTGCAACCAATTCTGAAGTGTTATATAACTCGCCATTATATACAATGGTATATGTTTCGCCATTTTTTGATTTGGTCATTGGCTGTATTCCGGTTTGTGGATCAACAACACAAAGCCTTCTATGAAGAAGTGCAGCGTCTTCAAAAACAACTTCTCCAAAATCATCAGGTCCGCGCTTTTTTAAAGTCTGGGACATTGCCATAAGAATATGCTCTTGTTTTTTCAAATCAATTTTGTCACTTATCCAGCCTGCCAATCCACACATTTTTTTATGCTCCTTTGATAATTGGCTGAATTTGTATACCATTCAGCGCAGATTCAACTGTCGGAATAATCAAATCTATATCCGATGTCATCGACCTTGTTTTATTTTTTGGATCGTCTTGAAACATAGGGACAAAGAAAATATTTTTCTTATACATCAAACCGCCAATATTGACCAAATTAGAAGATAATGCATCATTGGTAGATACTGCTATGATTACCGGACGGTCATTTCTTAGATGTGCTTTTATAGCCATCAATACAGGCGTATCCGTTATGGCATTATTGAGTTTAGCCAAGGTGTTGCCCGTACAAGGCGCCACAATCAAGACATCCAGCAATTTTTTGGGTCCTATTGGTTCAGCTTCTTCAATAGTGGTTATCGGCTGATTATGTGCAATATCCCAAACCTGCTGATAAAATTCTTTTGCATTAACAAATCGGTTATTGCTGCTGGCGACCGAAAAAGAAAAAATAGGTAAAATACTGTTGTTTTCAGCCAAAGTTTTCATTACGGGCAAATAGTTTTTTAATGTGCAAAACGAACCTGTCATTGCCCAGCCAATCTTTTTTCCTGACATAATTCTACATTTTGTCCAACGCTCTCCAAACGCTTTCGTACAGATATTGTCCTGCGGTGATGCTTGCAGTTTTAGCAGGCACGCCCAGATAATGCAAAACATTAAGCCCAAGTTTTGCGGCAGCGTCCATATCTACTCCGCCAGGCAGTGATGCCAGGTCTATAACGAACGCGTCTTTTCTTATGTGTTGGAGTTTCTCTCCTTTTAAAATTAATTTTGGAACAGTGTTGACAATTACATCAAAACTATTTAAGTCCTTTTCATATTCTTCCAAAGTATAAACGGTATTGACGCACACGGCAGCAAGCGCAAATTCATAGACATCGCTTGTGGCAACACATACTTCTACACCGATATCATCAAGCAGCTTAGTAAGCGCTTTGCCTACTCTGCCGTATCCCAAAATCAAAATCTTTAGACTTTTTAGTGATTTTTCGGTGTTATTAATAATCGCTGCAAGCGTTCCTTCAGCCGTAAGATATGCGTTTTTCATAACGAGCATTTCGTCATCGTTATAAAAAAATGCAGTTATTTGTTTGTCTTTGAGTATTTGGCGCGCTTCCAAATCAAAGCACCCTAGCGCAAAAACTATGCTTTTTTGACTTAAACTTTTTGCTAATTTATGGTCAATAGGAATATATGGCGGAAAAATAAATACATATTGAATCTCATGGTTATCCCCATATTTTTCGCCTTCTACAAAGTTAAATGCAGAATAACCGTTATTGACCAATAATTGCTTAACAGTTTTTAGCCGCTTATCAGAAACATCAATAATAAAAACTCTCTTAACACCATCACTCATATACTTATATTATGAATGCATATTTGAGAGTGTGAAAAATACACAAAGCTACAAAATTTTATATATTAAATAAAAAAGAATTTAAACTAAAAACGCTGATTGCCCCAAAGAGTGTTATATCCGTTTTTTATTCGATTAAGGGCATATAACCCAGCTTCATGATAATTGATATTATGGTTTACACTTTTTTTGTTAAGCCCTTCATAAAAAAACGCCCAAACGACTTCTCTTATCATGCCGATATATTTTAAGTCCTGCAATGTGTCAAAATTTTTTTTATCGCAATACCCAAAATATGCCGTTAACATAAACTCTTCTTGCTCTTTTGTCATTGTATTGCTATAAGCCAATGATGCCAAATCCATAAAAGGATCTCCTATTCCTGACAATTCCCAATCGATTATTATGATTTTTTGACCGTCAAACAAAATATTATTGCCTAAGATATCGTTATGAACATATTTATTATTGTTTAATAGGTCTTTACTCCTGCGGTTTCTAATAATATCTACTTTTTTTAAAACATCATAATATCCTTCAGGAACGCTTACCCTAAGCTTTTTTATTCCTTCCGCATATCTGTCAATCAGATCAAAGCAAGAACACTTTCTATTTAATCCCTTTATAGAATGAATGCCTTTCAAAATATCAATCAATTTTAACATATTAAATTGATCAGTGATTTCATCATAAGTCATACCATGTCCATCAAAATACTCGCTTATCATATAGCTGCCATCTTTAGGAAAACTTACAACCTTAGGTGCAAAGCCCAGAGCCGCAGCTTTTTTCTGCGCTATACATTCTTTTTCGCGATCGAGTTTAAGATATAAGTTCTGATTAAAATTGATTTTAATTACGTATTTATTTTGATTGGCTTTAACAAGATATGTCTCATTGGAAAAGCCGCCGTTTAGCGGAGAATATGCAACTTTTTGGTTTTGAAATGTTTTATCTTGTTTTATGATTTGATCAATGGTCATTTTATACCTCAATTTATCATAACAAGGCTAATTGATATAATCATTACACAAATAAGATAATACTCTGCCAAAAATTGTGTTACTTTATAAAAAACATTTCGAAATTAGAAAAAAAATTACATAAAAAAAAGGTCAGTTGAAATAACTGACCTTTTTAATGATTTACGGCAACGACCTACTCTCCCAGCTCGTTTCCAAGCAAGTACCCTCGGCTCTGGAAAGCTTAACTTCCGTGTTCGGAATGAGAACGGGTGGACCTTTCCGATATTGTCACCGTAATGGTTAAGTGTCCTTTCGCACACTTACAACTGCATAGAAATAAGTAATTTTATCTATCTTTAACTTCACAAGGTATTGTGATTAAGCCCTCGACCTATTAGTATCGGTCAGCTACATACATTGCTGTACTTCCACCTCCGACCTATCAACCTTGTAGTCTGCAAGGGGTCTTACTATCTTATGATATGGGATATCTTATCTTAAGGTGGGTTTCACGCTTAGATGCTTTCAGCGTTTATCCCGTCCGCACTTCGCTACTCGGCCATGCCGCTGGCGCGACAACCGATACACCAGAGGTGCGTTCATCCCGGTCCTCTCGTACTAGGGACAAATCCTTTCAAATATCCTGCGCCCACGATGGATAGGGACCGAACTGTCTCACGACGTTCTGAACCCAGCTCGCGTGCCACTTTAATCGGCGAACAGCCGAACCCTTGGGACCTGCTACAGCCCCAGGATGTGATGAGCCGACATCGAGGTGCCAAACTCCTCCGTCGATGTGGACTCTTGGGAGGAATAAGCCTGTTATCCCCGGAGTACCTTTTATCCGTTGAGCGATGGCCCTTCCATA
>DATCJR010000003.1 GCA_036562685.1 Clostridia bacterium
TTTGGGTGTATGAGGTACGAATCAAAAGTTGCGTTATTTTCTTACATCATTATTAAGCTCAGTCATGAATTTACGGTATCTTAAAGGCATAAACTGTCTTTGCAATTTTTCGTTTTTGCGTTCTTTTATATTTATGTTGTCGTAATAATTTTTCCATATAGATTGCATTTCTATTTCTTGTTCGCTCAAAGTTATCTCAATATCTTTTGCAGGAACGATTTTGCATATAGTACCGTCAAAAGCCAGCATCTTTTGGCGTGAAACATCATGAATGCAAAAAGGCATACCTTTGTATCTGTCCATAAAATGCGGTGCTATCAAATCCAAGATATCATGGTCAGGAGAAATAGGAGCATAAAAAACGCCAAAGTCCGTTTCTCTAAATCTTACGAACCCTTTCATACGATGAGTTTCTGTATTGACAGATTGTACCAATTTATTAAAGGTGATTACATCCGGATGATTGAACATATCAAGAACTGCACTCTTTTTAGAAAACAACAGCTTGATAAACCTAAAAACAGCAAGGTCTTTTTCCTTATCACAATGTCTGAAAGCTATATCAATATTTTCAAGCGCGGTATAGCTTATTCTTTTAATACCTGTAACTACTCTTTCTGCTTTTATATAGTCGGTATCAATTTCTACAATTTTATATAACATTCCAATCTGGAAATCACTATTTCTTGAATAAATAGCTACTGGTTCAACCCCCATCCTATATGTTTCAAATACGACAGTAAAAAATCCTTCAATACTTCCGTCATAGACAAAGATCATTTTATACCTCCCCTGTTAATACACTATAATTTTCATTTCCAAATATACTAAGTTGTTCTGCAGATTCATTAAGCAGATAATTATTAAGTCTGTAGTAATTATCTATTCCATAAAACTTGCCGTTAACAGTTATAAAATTTTGGGCACGTTTTAATACTATTTTCATTCTTTTCAAGTCATCAAAACTAAGATTGCCGTATTTTCTCGCTTTATTGATACGCCATGCACCTTTTATGCCTATGCCAGGCACTCTTAACAACATTTCATAAGGCGCAGAGTTAATTTCTATTGGAAATTTATCCATATTTCTCAATGCCCAGTCAGCTTTAGGATCAAGGTCATAATTGAGATTGACATCAGGCGAAATAAATTCATCGACAGAAAAACCATAAAACCGTATCAGCCAGTCAGCTTGATAAAGCCTGTTTTCTCGTCTTGTGTTGGCAGGCGTTGTGGGTAATAATGTAGGATTGCCTACTGGAACATATGCCGAATAATAAACTCTTTTTAGACGATATATTCTATATAGAGCCTCAGATAATTTCAAAATCACGCCGTCAGTATCAGGCGTAGCACCCACAATGAGTTGAGTGGTTTGCCCTGCCGGTATAGGACGAACAAGCACTGTTTTATTTTTTTTGACCGTATTTTGGGGCAAAGCATCTTGAATCAATAGATTATCTTTAGATGTAAGCAATTTTTGGTCTTTATATAGTTCAGTGCCATTTTGATAAATATCAGAAAGCTGTTTCATAGGTTTCAAAATTGATTCTTTGGTCTTAGACGGTGCCAACGCTTTCAAGCTTTGTGCAGTGGGTAATTCAATATTGACACTCATTCTGTCCGCATACATGGATGCCTGTTCTACAAGCTGCTGATCGGCATGCGGTATGGCTTTTAGGTGAATATATCCATTAAATCTATAAACAGTTCTCAGCATCTTTACTGTTTGAAGCAATGTTTCCATAGTGTGATTGGGAGATTGAATAATCGCAGAAGACAAAAACA
Organism: Clostridia bacterium; assembly: GCA_036562685.1. NCBI lineage: Bacteria > Bacillati > Bacillota > Clostridia > Clostridia bacterium. The sequence goes on from DATCJR010000003.1 coordinate 1,789, forward strand.
AACCCTCTATATAATTGCGCTTATATAGATTGATGACAAGTTCGCACAGTTCCTGCGGAGTAATGCTCGCACGATCAACATTATTGCTTCTTCTGTTAGCGCAATATTGACAGTCAAAGATGCAATCATTAGACATAAGTATTTTTAACAAAGAAATGCATCTGCCGTCTTCAGTAAAGCTGTGGCAAATACCGCATGCAAAAGTGCTACCTATTGAATCTCCAGAATTACTGCGGTTGCTGCCGCTTGAAGAACAGCTAACATCATATTTTGCACCTGCAGATAAGATCTTGATTCGATCACTAAGCTCCATATTTCACCCGTAATCAAATGTTTACAACATATGTTTATTATACCACAATAATACATAATGTCAAACATTTGTTTTAATTTTATGATAATTTTCATTGAAATAATTGATGTTAGACGGTATAATAATATCAATAAAATTTAAGGGTAAGAGTTATGTTAGAGGGGTTTATTATAGGGTTAGCAGTTTTTTTGGTTTTGTGTTTATTGATTTTGCCTTTTATTATTTTTATAATCTTTTCAAAAAAGAATTATGGCAAAAAGGCTGATGTGGATTATATTTTTAATCTAAAAGATTTTCCTGATTTAGATTATGTTAGGGCAGATTTTAAGAATAATTTAAATCTAACTATTCGTGCATATAAGTTTTTCAAAAAAGGTGTTACTGATTATAAAGCAGTTATATTACTTGTTCCTGGTTTTAAAAATAATCACAATAAATATTTGCCTGAGATCGAGTATTTTACAAAAAGAAATTATTGCGTGTTTTCTTTTGATCCTTGCGGCACAGGCAAAAGCCAAGGTGACAACCTTGTAGGACTTTATCAGATACCATATGATGCCTTGTATGCCAAAAAAGCGATACAAGCTGATAAGAGTCTTAATACCAAGCCCTTGTTACTATGGGGTTATTCTAACGGTGCATATGCAGTTTTATCACTTATTGATCAAGAGGTTAAGGCAGTGGCTGCGCTTTCTGCTTTTGACAATGTCAATCAAATGACTGTGGATTATGGCGTTATGGCTTTTGGCAAAAAGGCAAAAGTCATATACCCTTATAGCGTAGTTTATAATAAATGTAAATTCGGAAAAGCACCTTTTGGGTCATCTGTAAAAAGTCTTAAAAACTCTAACATACCTGTCTTTTTGGCACATAGCATTGACGATGAGGTTGTACCGTATCGAAATTTTGAAAAGCTAAAGCAATATAATATACATCCTTTATCTATCAACTTGTCCTTAGAGGGTAGAAATCATTGGATAAGATATGACAATAGAATACAGCGATTAAGAGATAAATTAGAATTAAGACTTGAAAAAGCGAAGGACAATGAAAGGAAAAAAATTATAAACTGTTATGCTGCAGTATCAAAAAAGATTGACTACAGTCTAGTAAACCAAGTTGCAGATTTTTATGACAAGGTATTAGAAAAACTTAAAGATCTATAAAAAAACAAAAAGAGCGATTTTTAAATCGCTCTTTTTGTAATGCTGTGCAATTTCTTTTGATATATCTTACCGAAACGGTATTTATGCAGGTGGCTCCTTCGAAGTTTCCTTATGGCACATCACAAGGTCCGCTTAGTGCTGCTGCGTTCCCACTCTGACACGGTTCACGGTTTGTAATTGCATAAGACCCCGCTATCAACGCTCCTTACATACTCCAGCATTCCATAAAATATACCGCGAGAAATGTTCGGTCCTGCTATAGCGGATTGCAGGTACAGGGCACCGCTAGCTCCCCACTTAGCACAGCGTAACTATTATAAATGATAATTCACATTTTAGCAAGGGTAATTTTTTGGAAAACATTATTAATTTGACATAAAAATGCCGGTTTTTATAATAGAGCCCTAAAATAGTATTATTGATTGATTAATTTACATTAACATTTTTTAAAACAACTTAGATAACATCATTATCATTATTGCTTAATGTTTTTTATTTTTGTACACATATGCTATAATATTTTCATGGGTTTAAATGCGTCAAGATTTATAGAAGCATATAATACTATCGACCGTACGTTAAGGTCGCAATATGGATTCAAAGACAACATTTCTTTCTCCGAATTATTAAGACAGACGTCTTCAAAAAACCAGCTAATAAAAAAATACGAAGATGAGCTTTATGATTTTGGACGGCTTAGAAATGCAATAGTGCATAAGTCCACTGATAAAATTATTGCTGAACCCAATGATGAAACTGTTGGTCTAATATGTCATATTGCAGACCTTTTGACATCGCCGCCAATAGTAATGGATGTTATTAAAGTCAAAAATGTTATTGCTTTTGACCATGAACAAAATTTATATGACCTTATTGATGACATTTTTAAGCATAACTATTCCAACATTCCTATTTATAAAGATAAGCAAGTCATTGGTGTAGTCAATTCAAAACTAATTCTCAATATGATTGTAAGGCTTTTACAGGCAAGTGATAGTGTAAGCGCCGCCGCCTTAAAAAAAATCAAGTTAGGGGATATCGCTACCATTGATTCAAGAGAATATCTTTTTATGTCAACCGGCGCAAGCATTTTAGATGTTTTGACAGCTTATGCCAATAACCCTAGACTAAAGGCTATTTTGTTAACCAAATATGGCGACAATACAGCACCTGTGGTTGCCGTTATTACTTCATCAGATTGGATGACATTTAATAATATTCTTGACAAAATTTAGGGTTTAAACCATAATTAAGGGTAACATTTTTGATTTTTATTTTTTATATATTTTGGAGCTTATGGTATGTACGACAAAGTTGACAGTTCATTAGACTTTACTGCCCGAGAGCAAAAAGTCATTGAATTTTGGAAGAAAAATGATGTTTTTCAAAAGACCTTAGAAAATACACAAGGTAAGCCTGAATTTACATTTTATGACGGCCCTCCTACTGCTAATGGAAAGCCGCACATAGGTCATATTTTGACACGTGTTATGAAAGACATTATTCCCAGATATAAGACAATGAAGGGATATCATGTCGCACGTATTGCAGGCTGGGATACTCATGGATTGCCTGTAGAACTGGAAGTAGAAAAGCAATTAGGAATAGACGGCAAACAAGAAATAGAAAAATACGGCATTGAGCCTTTTATAAAAAAGTGTAAAGAAAGCGTTTGGAAATATCAGTCCGAATGGGAAAAGATGAGCGAGCGTGTAGGTTATTGGGTGGACATGGAACATCCTTATATTACCTACAATGACAGCTATATCGAATCTGTTTGGTGGTCATTAAAGCAAATCTTCGATCAAGGACTAATTTATAAAGGACACAAGATTGTACCTTATTGTCCTAGATGCGGAACGGCATTATCCAGCCACGAAGTAGCGCAAGGCTATAAGGATGTTGTAGAAAAATCCATTGTCGTTAGATTTGAACTAGTCGATAGAGAAAACACATATTTCCTCGCCTGGACGACTACGCCTTGGACATTGCCTTCTAACGTGGCTTTGTGTATGAATGCCAAAGAAGACTATGCCGAAATCGAAAGCGACGGAAAAATATATATCTTAGCAAAAGAGCTGATAAGCAAACACTTTGAAAATTATAAACTCATAAGCATCAAAAAAGGTAAAGAATATGAGGGTATAAGATACAAGCCTTTATATGATTTTGCAGGAGAGCAACATGCATGGTATGTTACCAATGACGATTATGTTACATTGACTGACGGTACTGGTATTGTTCATATTGCACCTGCATTTGGTGAAGATGACTCTAGAGTGGGTAAAAAATATAACCTGCCTTTTGTTCAAATGGTAGATTCTGCAGGTTTGTTTGTTAAGGAAGCTGGATTCTTATACGGCAAGTTTGTAAAAGATGCCGATAAGGATGTTATAAAAGATCTTGCAAGCAGAGGATTGTTATTTAGCGAAATCAAGTATCAACACAGCTATCCTTTCTGCTGGAGATGTGATACGCCTTTGTTGTATTATGCAAGAAGCACTTGGTTTATCAAAATGACCGAGGTTAGAGACAGACTTCTTAAAAACAATGCAATGATAAACTGGCTGCCTGAAAACATAGGAAAAGGCAGATTTGGAAACTTCCTTGAAAATGTAGTGGATTGGGGACTCTCAAGAGAAAGATATTGGGGAACACCCTTGCCTATATGGGTATGCGAAAAATGCGGACATTTGCATGTAATTGGAAGCAAGGAAGAACTCAAAAATTTAGGCGGACTAAAAGAAGATATCGAACTTCATAAACCTTATATAGATCAAGTAACATTAAAATGTGAAAAATGCGGCGGCGTTATGAAGAGAACGCCTGAAGTAATTGACTGCTGGTACGATTCTGGTTCAATGCCTTTTGCTCAATATCATTATCCTTTTGAAAACAAAGAACTCTTTGAATCACGTTTCCCTGCAGACTTTATATCCGAAGCTGTTGACCAGACACGCGGATGGTTCTATACGCTATTGGCTATATCTACATTGATGTTTGATAAGCCTTCATATAAAAACTGTCTGGTTTTGGGCCATGTTTGTGATGAAAAAGGCGAAAAGATGTCTAAGCACAAGGGCAATGTAGTTGATCCTTGGAGCGTTTTGGACGATCAGGGCGCAGACGCGGTAAGATGGTATTTCTATACAACTTCGGCGCCTTGGCTGCCTAGCAGATTTTATAAAAAAGCAGTAAGCGAATCACAGAGAAAGTTTTTGGGAACACTTTGGAATACCTATTCTTTCTATGTGCTGTATGCTGAAATTGACCAATACGATCCTACAAAATATAACCTTGAAGACTGCAAGCTGTCATTGATGGACAGATGGCTGATCTCAGAACTCAATTCATTGATAGCGTATGTTGACAAGGCTCTAAACGAATATAACATTATTGACAGTGCAAGAGAAATTCAGAGATTTACCGATAATCTATCTAACTGGTATATCAGAAGAACAAGAGAGAGATTCTGGGGCTCTGATATGTCAGATGACAAGATAGCGGCTTATACTACTCTATATCATACGCTATATACTTTGATAAAATTAGCCGCACCTTTTGTACCTTTTGTAACAGAAACTATTTATCAAAATATCGTAAGAAATGTTGACAAAACTGCACCTATGTCTGTGCATTTGTGTCAATATCCTGTAGCGGACGAAAAGCTGATTGACAAAACACTTGACAGCGGTATGCAAACAATTATTGATGCTGCGGCTTTGGGACGTGCAGTAAGAAATGCTGTCAATATCAAAAACCGTCAGCCGCTTTCTAAAATGTATATGGCTTTGGCTAACAGGGCTGTTCCAGATAAAGAACTGCTTGATGTTTTGGCAGACGAACTTAATGTAAAAGAAATCGAGATTATAGAAACAGCAGCAGACTTTATTCAATATTCATTAAAGCCTCAGTTAAAGACATTGGGACCTAAATACGGCAAAAACCTTGCTGTTGTAAGAGAAGTTTTGGATACACGCGCACAAGAAATAACTCAAGCTGTTAAGGACGGCGGAGTATTCAAAACCGTATATAAAGATGTTGAAATAGAGCTGACAGAGAGCGATTTGTTGATAAGCGTTAAGAGTCAAGAAGGCTACAACGCAGAAAGCGGAGATGGCATTACCGTTGTTATGGATACTAAGCTGACGCCAGAATTGATCTTAGAAGGCTATGAGCGTGAAATTGTCAGCAAGATCCAGACCATGAGAAAAGAAGCCGGATTTTTGGTTACTGACCATATTGTTGTGGGATATGAAACAAGTTCTAATGACCTCAATAATGTATTTAACCAATCTCAAGACAGCATCAAAAAAGATGTTTTGGCTGAAAGATTAGTAAACACCCTTGCAGGTTATACTAAAGAATGGGATATAAACGGCGAAAAAGTTGTTTTGAGTGTGCAGAAAATATAATATGAAGATTGCCGAGCATTGGAAGGATTACGAAATTATAGCCACTGGCGATGGTCAAAAGCTTGAGAGATGGGGCAATGTGGTGCTGTTGCGTCCAGATCCTCAGGTTATTTGGCGTACTAATATAGATATGGAGCAGTATTCACAACTTAACGCTGTGTATAAGAGATTTTCTGACGGCGGCGGCAAGTGGATAATAAAAAAGAGCTTTCCAGAAAGTTGGAAAATAAAATATAAAAACTATACCTTTTTGGTTAAGCCAACAGGATTTAAGCATACCGGGCTTTTTCCCGAACAAGCGGTTAACTGGGACATGATGGAGGGACTTATAAAGAAAGCAGGAAAAGTCAATGTCCTCAACCTTTTTGCTTATACTGGTGCGGCAAGCGTGGTTTGTGCATCCGCTGGCGCGCTTGTAACTCATGTGGACGCGGCAAAAGGTATGGTAGAACGAGCCAAAGAAAATGCCCGTCTTAATAATATTGATAATATAAGATATATAGTTGATGATTGCTTAAAGTTTGTATCAAGAGAAAAAAAGAGAGGGCATTTTTATGATGCGATAATTATGGATCCGCCGTCTTACGGCAGAGGTCCAAACGGCGAGATGTGGAAGCTGGAAGAATCTATATTTGAGCTTGCCCAATCTTGTTCAGAGCTTTTGTCGCCCAATCCGATTTTTTATCTCATCAACAGCTATACGACTGGATTGCAGCCTTCAGTTATGGGTAATATCTTACAATTAGTAACAAAAAAATTCAAAGGACATATAGAAGCATACGAAGTTGTGCTCCCTACAAAAGAAGGGATAGTATTGCCTTGCGGTGCGAGTGCAGTATTTGTCGGAGAAAGATAATGGAAGTAATATACGAAGATAATCACATATTGGTAGTGGTAAAGCCTCAAAATGTTCCTGTAATGGCAGATGAAACTCAAGACAAAGACATGCTGACTTTGTGCAAGGAATATATAAAAGAAAAAGAAAACAAGCCTGGCAATGTTTATCTTGGACTTGTGCATAGACTGGACAGACCCACCGGCGGGGTTATGGTTTTTGCCAAGACCTCAAAAGCCGCATCCAGAATTTCAGAAGCAATCAGAGACGGCGAAGTAGAAAAAAATTATTTTGCCATTTTGTTGGGAACACCCAAAGAAAAACAGGGTAAACTAACCCATTATCTTTTGAAAGATGAAAAGACCAATACCGTAAAAATCGTGCCTATGAGTACCGAAGGTGCCAAAAAGGCAATGCTGGAATATTGGATTGTAGGCGAATACGGCAAATTGTCGCTTGCCAGAATAAAACTTATAACTGGCAGAACGCATCAAATTCGCGTTCAGATGAACAGCCTGCACACACCTGTTTTGGGTGATGTCAAGTATGGCGGCGAATCAATGCCAAAAGGCTTTAATCTAGCTTTGTGGGCTTATGAACTAAAATTTTATCATCCTGTTACCAAGGTTAAAATGGTTTTCAGATGCTATCCGCCTGAAGCCAAAGTTTGGGAAGCTTTTAGTCCAATAATAAAATCGATAATAATGTAATAAAAATGGGTCTAATTTTAGACCCATTAATATTATTTTCTTGTCAAAAAATTATCTTGAAACCATGTATCTTAAAATAGTTTTTTGCTTTTCTTTGGCAACTTTTCTAGAATCGGACAGATATATTTCTCTATGAACCAAAGTTTTTAGTTTTAACCCATTATTTTGAATAAAATCTTTCATTTTACCAAATGATTGAGGTTCATCATCATAAGAACCAATATGCATTATTTGAACTGACAACCCATCTTCTATTTCATCAAAAAATACTTCTTTTAATAATGGATGAGGTTTTTTCTTGTTAACAATTTCAAAGGCTTTTTTCATTATTTCATCATTAACAAAATCAGGTTGTCTGATCATTATGGTATATAATAATTCATCTTTATTAAGAACTTCGCTTTTTTTGCCTTCTTCGGTCAAATCCCATAAACCTTCTAGTGGATAAACAGTGTATTCAAAATAGCCTTCAGGAACAAATCCATTCTTAGGCATCATTTTTACTGCATAAGCAAGAGAATACAAAACGCCTATTCTTTCTGAAAAATCTTTTTCATTAGGATTACCTTTTCCTTTAATGCAAAAGAATTTTTGCTTGGGAACTACTACTAATTCTGATTCATCTTTAGGGCAATAAAGTTCTTTTTCATGCTTTTTGTAATCATGTTTCATTTTTTGATTTTCCTTGCGTTATAGTCTGAAAGCAGAAATGAAATTACTTCTCAATAATTTCTTTATATCTCTTTAGTTCTTGCTTGGCACCTTCTAGGTCATGTTCTAGGTAGTTGCCGCACTCTTTTTCGGTAGCGCCGGGTAAAGTGTCAATATCCATAATAAGCTCGATAGATTTTTTAACAAGCTCTTTGGCCTGATCATAATCAATATCAACTAGTAACATATCAAATCCGGTACGGCATCCCATAGGGCCAAAATACAGCACCAAATCTCCAAATTCACTGCTTCTTATAGCAGAAGCTAAGAGATGTTCTATTGAATGTATAACTGCATTATTAAGATAATTGCCTTTATTTGGACGGCGAAATCTGAGGTCATAAGTATAGACTTTGTGACCAAAAAACTCATCAATCTTGGTCAGATAAAAGCCTTCGGTATGATTTGTATGATCAATCAAAAATGAAGCTATAGGTTTTATTGTATTATTCATAATAAAATCAGTCTAATGAAATGAATAGGTTTTGTCAATATGTTTTTAAAAAAGATAAGTTAATAGTATTTAATATAATCATAATATGATAAGGACTAAAATTCATGACTTTAAAATGAATATTTTTTATGTATTATTTAGATTATATGCTGATAAAATCTGATTTTTATTAAATAGATATAGCGATATAAACATTTTTTTGGTATACTTAAATATATATGGATCAAAAAATCGAAAGAATTGAAGATTTGAGAATCCAAGCGAAGCGAGCTTCGTTTATTTGCTTAATACCGCTTTTAGTAGGAATTTTAGCAGCAATAGTCTTAACGATCATATTTGAAAACGCGGTAATTTTAGTTCTTGGAGTAGCTGTTAGTTTTGTAATTTATATTATATTTTCATCTATTTGTTATTTTCCTAAAAAAAAGCATTATGTTCATTCTTTTAAACTTACAATAGTCAAAGACTGTTTGAACAAAGTGTTTAGTGATGTAAATTATGAGCCTGATAGGTGTTTTGATAAAGAAACAATCAAAAAGACATTTTTGGTTTGTATAGGCAATATATATAAAGGCAATGATTTTATATCAGCCGTCTATAAAGACGTAAGATTTTCTCAATGTGACCTTGATATACAAGAAATAGATGCTTCCGAAAATTCTACTTATATTCAATATTTTTTGGGAAAGTGGATAATACTTGATTTTGATAAAAAGATTGACACATATATTCAAATAAGAGAAAATGAGTTTGGCGGAGTTAGAAGACCGCTAATAAAAACGCCGGCAAAAGCACAAAAAATAATGACAGAGAGTGTAGAATTTAACAAACACTTTAGTGTGTTTGCAGACGATGCTCATAATGCTTTTTATATTCTTACACCACGTTTTATGGAAGCATTATTAAAGTTAAGATACCTTGTTGATGGACAGATAATGCTGGCTTTTTGCGAAGGTAAATTACATATTGCATTGCATAATCAAGAAAATGCATTTGAACCGTCAATAAATCAAATGATGCTGCCAGCTTATGAACAAAAAATAATGGCTGAAATATTAATAATCACTCAGATTATAGACGAATTAATTATCAATTTAAAATAATATAACAGGAGTAGCCATAATGTTTTTAGCAAGCCTTAGTCCTATAGTTATTACAGTAATAGTCTTAGTCGCTATTATTTTGATTTTGCTGCTTTATATAATCATTACAGTTAACAGCTTTAAACAGCTTATAGTCAAAATTTCTGAAGCTGATTCTGGTATTAATGTGGCTTTGACCAAAAGATATGATTTGTTGACTAAGGCATTGGATACGGCAAAAGCATATACAAAATACGAAAAAGAAACATTATATGAAATCATAGATTTGAGAAAAGATATGACTACCACCCAAAAAGCTCAAGTCGTCGAAAAGCTAGACAAGATGGGTAACACAGTCAATGTTTTGGCAGAGAACTATCCCGAACTTAGATCTGCTCAAGTGTTTTCGGATCTTATGTCTTCTATTAAGGATTCTGAAGAACATCTTCAGGCAGCAAGACGTTTGTATAATTCTAACGTATCACATTATAATCAAAAATTGGTTTCATTTCCTGCCAGCATTATAGCAAAAATGCTTAACTTAAAAGCCGCTAACTTTTTTGTCGCTGATATAGAAAAAAAGAATGATGTTAAAATCAGTTTATGACTAAAGAACAGTTTTTAGCCCTTACTCTAAAACATCAGTATTTGCTTAATTCTGTGCCAAAATACCAAGTAGTAAAAAATACTTGCGGATTGCAGGCGCAGTTTTTTAATTATCCAAGGCACACATTAAGAATACGGGCAACCGAAAAAGATCAAGAATGGACGCAGGGACTTATCAAAACATGGGCATTAAGAGGTACTGTTCATCTTATTAATAATGATGACTATGGTTTGTTTATGTCAGTTACCCCTAAGACAACATATTTCGATAGCTGGTTTACTCAAGAAGATATAAGCGTTTTTGGCGGGCTGATGTTAGAGTGCATCCATAACGGAATTAACCAAAAACAAGAAATAGCAAAATGTATTAGAAAGCATTTTAAAGACGAAAAGAAATTCGAACAGGCTTTTTCAGGTTGGGGCGGGATATTTTATATCTTAGCTAATCAGGGAAAGATTATTTTTGATTCGGTGA
>DATCJR010000004.1 GCA_036562685.1 Clostridia bacterium
GCGAAACTGGCAGACGCGCACGTTTCAGAGGCGTGTGGGTAACACCATACGGGTTCAAGTCCCGTCTCTCGCACCATAGACACACGGCAGAACGGATACTTACGTTCTGCCGTTATTTTTTGCTGTTTTTAGGGGTTTGGGGGCCGTTTTTTAAAGATATTGAGGAAATGTTCCTTTTCGTTCGCCGTTAACCATGCAAAAATCAAGGTTTCAGGATTTGAACTTGGCGTTTCCTTTTTGTTGCTGGTTTAAGTGGTAGGTTTTTGGGGTGAAGATATAATCACTCAACATAAAATTTAAGCAGCTTGAGCTCTTCGAGTCGATATCTTAAGGTAGTATCCGAAACACCACACATATAATTAAAACGGCAACACACTATCTTCCAAATATTATAATTATTTCTATATATGTTTAATCGTCTAAATGGAGGAAAACCTAATTGTTCCATTACAATGTTATAATTTAAATATACATATTCCTTAGGCAAGAGAAAAAAGGATGCAAAACAATTTGCCTGCCTTTCCTGAATAATTGTTGCCTTTTCTCCCGCTTCAATGTCCTTAGCCTTGCATCCATTATAATTTTCATCAAGTTTATGTTTTAGAAAATAATGGCCAAGCTCATGGGCATAAGTAAAATTCTTTCTACCTGGGTTATCTATTGTTGAATTAACAATAATTTTGACACCTGATTTTCCTTTTAGTATAGCGCCTTGTAGTTTGTCTTCTAACGCAATTTCTTTGAATTCAAAGTTAAAATATTTTTGTAACTCTTCTTTGAAAAAAATAGGACCACGAAATTCTGGTTTAAATAAACCATATTCCTTAAGCAAATCTCTTATAAACATTTCAATCTTTTTTTTCATTATTCTTCAGCTAATGCCTTTAAAATATCATATGTTTCTTCTATAAAATCTTCATCTTTATCTTTGTCTTTACGTGCAGCAAACTTAAAAGGTTCCTGCTCTTCCCAATGTTTACGGATATCGTCAAATTTATCTGATATTAATGTTTTTTGTTCATCAATTATTTCTACTTGCCCATTCATAAGTAAAGGTAATAGAAAATCACGAAGCTGGGATAGCTCTATGTTTTGATGTTTATTCTTATTTATCATTAAAAAATAAGGCTTGACTAATTTTGTATATTTCAATAATATATCATCTGGTGGCTCAATAATATGGAAGTGAGATAAATCCGTTTCATTGATTGCTTGTTGAGTAGCACCTGTTGCAACCGAATCTTTTTTCTTATTAAAATATTCTCCATTAATATATTCCCATAAATAGTATAAAGTGTTTTCGTGACATTGTAGTCCTGTAAATCCTGTTGATAATATACAATTGTCAATTACATAATTTGAGGCCTCATTTAATAATAAATTCTTAATTGTATTCTTCATTTTTGCAAACCATATGGAGTTTGTGGTAGGCTGCATATTTGCTCTTGACAAACGATTTTCATAAGTTATTTTCATACCAGAGCTAATAATTTCAGTTCCCTCAATGTCTCCAGTAGCATAATAACATTTTTCACCCTTAAAATCTTTTATTCCTGGTTTTATTATCTTACATAACTTAGTATTTTGCAGATTTTTCACTTGCCACTTTATTGGGATATTTCGTTTTAATATGGGATTATAATACATCTCTCCACCATAAGAGCGATAAGGTTTACCTTCTCCATTAGGAAAATTGAATTGTATGAACCAAAAATCATATATTGTTTTAGCCAATTTTTCAAGTTCAGCATTAATTTTATTATTCAGCTCAATTTTTTCATCCAATTGCGAAAGAACTCGGGCAATAGCACGTTGTATCGATATATCGGGCATATATATCGGTATTTCTTTTAAAATCTTCAATGATAATGAAGCCCTTTGGCCGCTCCCGCTTGCATTGTTTTCAAAATACTTTTGTAATGTCTTTGTGTGCAATATACAATTTAAAAAATAGCCATCTAATCTATCTTTGTCTGGAGTTATAAGGGCTAAATGATAACCCAAAACAGTATCATTAAAGTCGTCAGCTATATAAGCTGATTTCAACACAAACAATATATTATCTCTACCCTTTACAACAATCGTATCCACAAGCTTGGTGAAGATGTCTCTATCAAACTCGTTATGTTCTCCTGCCTTTTTTATTACCTCCGCTATTACAGCTTGATAGGCTTTGGAGAGCGTGGCTTGATTGCGCTTTGTCAAGATATCATCGCGGGATATAAAGAGCTTATCAAGCATTGTCATGATTTCTTTGCTTTCCGCATTGTATTTTTCCGGCTCAATTTCTCGCCGGCCGCGTTTCTTATTCAATTCAATCATTTTATCCTGCAGGCTCCCTATTTGTTCATCAATCTCCCTCAGCTCATCATCTCTATCAATAAACTCTCCCGACTCTGCCAAGGCCTCATTGACTGAATCGCCTACCACGTCCATTATCTCTTTTTGGTTATGGATTATATCCTTTAGCATTTGTACGAACGCCGCCTCCAGCTCCTTTTCCTTAATGGGTAACGCGGGGCATAAATCCTTACTCTTTATATGCTGCTTGCAAACCCATGTCCCTACCCCGTGGGCGTGGTGCCTGCGCAAGCCCGCTCCGCACCTTTTGATTTCCCGAAAATTTTTATGAGACTGCCGCCCCGCTGAGGGGGTAATAGGGGTAGAGATTGAGGCCCCCTGCCCTATTTGTTGTCATTCTGTCTCACTAATCGACGCATTTTGGCCTGTTTGTGAGATTTTTTGCAGTGTTTTTTCTTGTGAATTTTCAAGGAAGATTGTAAAATGAAGTGCAACGGGTAAAAAAAGATTCATAGTGAACCTTTATCTTTGTATAATAAGTTTGTAACACAAGATTATACAAAAGGAAAAGGCACTATGAATCAAGGACATTATAGCACAAAAAAGAGG
>DATCJR010000005.1 GCA_036562685.1 Clostridia bacterium
AATTTTAGAAAAATTGTTGACTAAATTGAGTTATGTCTATAAGATGATATTGGAAGAAATACTGTAAAATCCTTTGCAAAAAGAGAGGTGTTTTAAAATGTCAAAATATACGGCAGAACAGATAAGAAAAATAGTCAAAGACGAAGATGTAAAATTTATCAGGCTTCAGTTTACCGATATCTTCGGAACATTGAAAAATGTAGCAATAACAGCAAGTCAGTTGGATAAAGCACTTGACAATAAGTGTATGTTTGACGGTTCTTCGATTGAAGGATTTGCAAGAATTGAAGAATCAGATATGAACTTGCGTCCTGATCTTGATACTTTTGTCATATTTCCTTGGAGACCTTCTCAAGGCAAAGTGGCACGTTTTATATGCGATGTGTATAAAAATGACGGCACACCTTTTGAAGGCGATCCTAGATATATCCTAAAAAAAGTTCTAAAAGATGTAGCCGATATGGGATATACAGCCAATATTGGCCCTGAATGTGAATTTTTCTTGTTTCACTTGGACCAAAACAATCATCCTACTTTGGAATCTAATGACAGAGCAGGATATTTTGATATGTCGCCTGCTGATCTTGGTTCTAACGCAAGAAGAGATATGTGCATTATTTTGGAAGAGATGGGCTTTGAAATTGAAGCATCTCACCATGAAACAGCATATGCTCAACACGAAATAGATTTTAAATATGCAGATGCGCTTTCAACTGCGGACAATATAGTTACATTTAAACTAGCAGTTAAAACCATAGCTCAATGGCATGGTCTTTATGCGACCTTTATGCCTAAGCCCAAATTTGGCATGGCAGGCAGCGGAATGCATACTAATATGTCATTATTCAAAGGCAATACTAACATATTTGCTGATGAAAAAGATCCGATGGGCCTTAGCAAAACTGCTTATTCATTTATAGCTGGATTGTTAGACCATATGGAAGCAATCACCGCAGTAACCAATCCTTTGGTTAACAGTTATAAAAGACTTGTTTCTGGTTATGAGGCACCTGTTTATATTGCATGGAGCGCTTCTAACAGAAGTCCGCTAATAAGGATACCTTATGCGCGTGGTTCTAGCACTCGTGTAGAATTAAGAAGTCCTGATCCGTCATGCAATCCATATCTTGCTCTGGCTTTGTGTATTGCGGCAGGAGCTGACGGAATAAAAAGAGGTTTGACTCCTTCTGCTCCCGTAAATTCTAATATCTATGAAATGAGCTTGGAAGATCGTATGAAAGCTGGCATTAAGAGTTTGCCTTCAAGCCTTGAAAAAGCCATTGAACTGATGGAAAAAGATGAATGGGTAAGAAGTGTTTTAGGAGATCATGTATTTTCTAAATACATAAAAGCCAAAAAAGATGAATGGAATAGTTATCGCACTCATGTTTCCGAATGGGAGATAGCTAATTATTTGAGACGATATTAAGAGTATTACCAAAAACATAGCCGAAACATTAAGTTGATTGACAAGAAATTTGTTTTAAAATCTTTTAAGAATATTATATAAAAGATTGACAATAATGTTTAAAAATATTATGTTGTACATTGTTTTGGCTTTGAAGCTCAAAAAAATTTGCTCTTAATAAAGAGGTAAAATGAAGTTTACAAAGATGCACGGTGCAGGCAACGATTATATCTATATCGACGCCGCTCGTGAAAAAATAAATAATCCATCTTCGCTTGCTGTCAAACTTTCTGATAGACATTTTGGCATAGGCAGCGATGGATTAGTTCTTATTCATCCATCAGATGTTGCTGATTTTAGAATGCAGATGTTTAACAGCGATGGAAGCGAAGCCGAAATGTGCGGAAACGCTATAAGATGCGTTGCAAAATATGTCTATGACAAAAAAATGACTTCAAAAAAAACCATAGACATTGAAACATTAGGCGGAATAAAGACTATCGAGCTTATTTTTGATAAATCAGGCGCTGTTACAGGTGCTACTGTCGATATGGGCAAACCTATTTTAGAGCCCAATCTCATTCCTGTTAATATGCAAGGCGAACGTATTATTAATGCGCCTATTGATGTAGATGGCAAGACATATTATGTTACTTGTCTTAGCATGGGCAATCCGCATTGCGTAGTGTATATGGATGAGATCAAAAGCCTTGACCTTGAAACTTTGGGACCCAAATTTGAAACACATAGGTTGTTTCCCAAAAAAATTAACACAGGCTTTGCAAAAGTCATTGATAAAAGCAATATTGAATTAAGAGTTTATGAAAGAGGCGCAGGTGAAACGCTTGCCTGCGGCACAGGTGCTTGCGCGGCTGCTGTATCTTCATATCTTAATGGGTATACTAATAATGAAGTTAATGTGATGCTGAAAGGCGGACAACTTAAGATAAAATATGAAAAATCGGTCATTATGACAGGAAACGCTGTGACCGTTTTTGAAGGAGACATTGATGTTTGGTATTAACGGTAACTTTTTGAAGCTCGGCGGCAACTATTTGTTTGCTACCGTAAGTTCAAAAGCAAAAGATTATGCAAAAGCAAATCCCGACAAAAAAATAATAAGTTTAGGAATAGGTGATGTAACCCTTCCTCTTGCGCCTGCTATCGTAGATGCAATGGTAAAAGCATCAAAAGAAATGGGAGAAGCACAAACCTTTAGAGGTTATGCTCCTTACCAAGGCTATGACTTTTTACTAGAGGCTATTGCCCAAAACGATTATCGCGCAAGAGGCATTGATATATCTGTTGATGAAATCTTTGTAAGCGATGGCGCAAAAAGCGATTGCAGCAATATTTTGGATCTGTTTTCTATTGATAACAGAATCGCTGTTCAGGATCCTGTTTATCCTGTTTATGTTGATTCAAATGTTATTGACGGCAGAGCAGGCAGATTAAGACCTGATGGAAGTTATAATAAGGCTATTTATATGCCTTGTCTTGAGAAAAATGGATTTTTACCTGAAATACCTGAACGCCAGCCTGATATAATTTATCTCAATTTCCCCAATAACCCTACAGGCGCAATGGCTGATTATGAAACATTAAAGTCATGGGTAGATTATGCTCTCAAAATAGGTGCTATTATTTTGTATGACGGAGCATATGAAGCATTTATAACCGAAGATAAGCCTAGAAGTATTTATGAAATTTCTGATGCTAAAAAGTGCGCTATTGAATTTAGAAGTTTTTCAAAAACTGCAGGCTTTACTGGAGTTAGATGCGGTTATGTAGTAATACCTAATGAAATAAAAGCCAGCGGAGCTCAGTTAAATCAACTTTGGTATAGACGTCAGGCTACAAAGTTTAACGGTGTTTCTTATGTAGTTCAGCGTGCAGCTGAAGCTGTATACTCTCCCGAAGGCAAAAAGCAAGTTCAAGAAAATATCCATTATTATATGGAAAACGCAAGAATCATAAGAGAGGGCTTGGAAAGCATAGGCTGGAAAGCTTTTGGCGGTGTTAATGCTCCTTATATCTGGGTTAAAGCTCCTAACAACTATAGTTCTTGGGAATTCTTTGATTATCTCTTAAGAAAAGTTCAGATTGTGGGAACACCAGGTGAAGGTTTTGGTCCTGCAGGAAGAGGATATCTAAGACTTACGGCATTTAACACTAGAGAAAACACTCTTGAAGCTATAGAAAGACTGAAAAAACTAAGATAATTCTCTTATGATTTTAGCATATAGAACCGCTACAAAAATTGTAGCGGCATATGCCTTTTGGTCTAAGAATTGAGCTTATGTTATGTTGTAAATGAAAAAATAAAAGCAAAATATTAAAATTATTGACGAAATAAGCAAAAGACTTAACGCCAATAAGTGTTTAGAAAAAATATTTTATTTAGTTAATAAAACTTTAAGGAGTGCAAAATGTCAATAAGAGTAGTCGTTGGTACACAATGGGGTGATGAAGGCAAGGGCAAAATGGTAGATTATTTTGCTCAGAGCGCTGATTTGTGTGTTCGTTTTCAAGGCGGCGATAATGCCGGACATACTGTAGCTAATGAATACGGAGTATTCAAGCTGCATTTGATTCCTTGCGGAGTCTTTTATCCTAATTGTGCCAACTTAATCGGAACGGGTACTGTAGTCAATCCCGATGAGCTCTTAAAAGAAATAGCCGAATTAAAAAAAGGCGGAATTAGTCTTAAAAACTTATATATTTCAGAAAAAGCTAATATTTTGATGCCTTATCATGTTGATATTGACGGGCTTACCGAAAAGGATGTAGAAATAGGTATAGGTACCACAAAAAGAGGCATAGGTCCTGCTTATGCGGGCAGAGCTATGAGAACCAACCTTAGATTTGAGGATTTGGCAGATAATGATTATTGCCGTTCAAGGCTAAAAAAAGTGTTGCCTTTTATCAATGCTCAGGTTGAGTTTTTGGGCGGAAGAGCATATGACGCAGACGAATTGGCTGACAAATGTGCAATGTGGTATCAGGAATTAAAAGACTATATAACCAATCCGATAAGTTTGGTTCAGACATTTAAAAAACAAGGCAAAAACATATTGTTTGAAGGTCAATTGGGTGTAATGAAGGATTTGGATTTAGGAATTTATCCTTACGTTACATCTTCTCATCCTACTGCTGCTTATGCTGCGGTATCCAGCGGTTTTTCTGCTAAAGAAATTGACGATATCGTAGGCGTTACAAAAGCATTTTCTTCAGCGGTCGGAGCAGGTCCTTTCCCTACCGAAATGACAGAGTCCGAAGCTTCAAAATTGCGCGGCAGCGGTCAAAACATTGACGATGAATTTGGCGCAAGAACAGGCAGAGCTAGACGTATAGGCTGGCTTGACTTGGTTGTAGTTAATTACGCAGCTCAAATAAACGGACTTACTTCATTGGCGCTCAACAAGGTTGATAAGCTTGATAATTTAAAAGAAATCAAAATCTGCACAGCTTATGAACTTGACGGCAAGGTTTTGGAATATATGCCTAACAGCAGAGAGTTGTATAAGGTAAAACCTGTTTATAAGACTCTCAAAGGATGGAACAAACCCACCACAGGCTGTAAGTGCATAGATGATCTTCCTCAAGAAGCAAAAGATTTTCTTAAGTTTATTGAAGACAATACCGGCGTACCAGTAAAATATGTAGGTATGGGTCCTGATAGAAAAGATATTATTTTATAAGATAGTTTAAAAATTACATAAACAGTCAAGAGTTTTTCTCTTGGCTGTTTTTTAATTAAATCAAATTAACCTGCTTTTAAATTTGATATATAAAACTTTTTATTTTAAATTTAATTTATAATGATAGTTTTCATTTATCACATATACATTAAATAGTACAAAAATTATTGAAAAACAAAAAAGGTTATGCTATTATTCTATATATCAATAATTGTATAAAAACATCTTTTAATTTTCTAATGTCAAACTTTATAAAACGATAGTTTAAATTATCTTGAGTTAATTTTTTGGGGGGTGAATATTGAAACGGAAAACTGTTTCTATTTTAATTATCGCCTTGTTTATATTAAGTGTTTTTTCTGGCTGTAATGACAAATTAACACGAGGTGATTTTGAATATATTTTTTACGGTGAGGGAGATAAAAGAGAAGCTGATATAGTAGGACTTACGCCAGATGGAATGAAAAAAAAGATATTAGTAGTGCCAAAAAAGATTAATGGCTATCCTGTTGTTGCGATTTGGCGACGATCAATTACTGGCTATTTTCAGACAATATGGGAAACAGATCAATTAGAGATTTTATATATACCTTGCAAATTGCAAATTTTTGGTAATACCTTTCTAAAATGTCCTAATCTAAATAAGATATTCGTTTTAAATTTTGAAGAGGATACAACTTGGGGAGATTATAATTTTGATTTTTATTATACATCTATCTCCATATATATTTATAGGTATTATTATATTAGCAATATGCAAAAATCCACAATTAAGCCAGCTAATGTTACTTATTATTATAATTATGACGACTCTCCCAATAATGGCTGCTATTGGCTTGATAACTTGGAAGACGGTGAAAAAATATCATTTATACCAGAAGAACCAATAAGAGAAGGATATGTTTTTGCTGGTTGGTATAAAGAACCAGAATGTATCAATAAATGGGATTTTGAAAACGACATAATATATGCATCAAAAGATGATTTTTATGAAAACAAACTATATGCGAAATGGGAATAAAAGTTGATTTTAGCAAATAAATCTTACTAAATATCTTAGATTGAATTAAGAATTAATTATTTCGTTAAATCAAGATTTTACTATATAAAACTGTCAAAAAAGTTTTGACAGTTTTTTCGTTTTGCTTGACTTCTAAGTTTTATATGGGATAATAATTTGTGGAAATATTATCCATAGGGGATTGGAGAAATGAATTATAACGAACTTAAGAAAAAATTTATTGAAATCTATGGTGAGGGTGAAATTAGAATTTTTTCTGCGGCCGGAAGAGTTAATCTGATTGGAGAACATATTGACTACAATGGCGGCAATGTTATGCCTGCGGCGCTTGATCTTGCTTGTACCGTACTTGCTCGTATAAACAAAACAGACAAGATTAATTTGGCCTTTACAACTGCTCCAAACAGAGAAGTTTTGGATATAAATCATTTGGACCAATACAAGGGCTTAAAGTTTGGCAATTATCAAGCTGGTGTTGCCTTTGTTATGCAGCAAGAAGGCTTTAGTATTGTTGGATGCGATCTGTTATATGACGCAAGCGTGCCTTTCGGTTCAGGTCTTTCTTCTTCTGCTGCAATAGAAGTTGCCACCGCAATTACTTTTGCCACTTTTTCTAAAGAATCAGGTAATACCGACAAAGGCATTGACTTAGTTGAGCTTGCATGTTTGTCGCAAAAAGCTGAAAACAAATATATAGGCGTCAACAGCGGTATTATGGATCAGTTTGCTTCCGCAATGGGAAAAGCAGAACATGCTATACTGCTTGATTGCTCTACTCTAAAATATGAATATGTTCCTTTAAAACTTGGCGAATATTCACTTGTTATAGCCAATACCAATAAGCCTAGAGGCCTTGCAGATTCAAAATACAACGAAAGAAGAGCTGAATGCGAAGAAGCATTGAGTATTTTGAAAAAAGAGGTTAACATAAACAATCTTTGCGAGATGTCACCTCAGATTTTTGAACAGCATAAGCATTTATTAAAAGGAAAAATTAGGGATAGAGCTGAACATTGCGTTTATGAGCAAGACAGAGTACATAAAAGCGTGCTTGCTATGAAAAAGGGAGACTTAAAAGAATTTGGTCAATTGCTCAATCAATCACATAAGTCCTTAAAAGAACTTTATGAAGTAACAGGCATAGAATTGGATACATTGGCAGAGACCGCGCAAAAGACACCTGGTTGTATAGGTTCAAGAATGACAGGCGCAGGTTTTGGCGGATGTACAGTGTCGTTAGTTAAAACTGATATGGTTGACAGCTTTATTCAAAAAGTTACTAAAGAGTATACTCAAAAAATCGGCTATGCACCTACTTTTTACAACACAAAAATAGCTGACGGCGCATACGAAGTAAAAAACATCTAGGAGATTTTATGAAAGTATCTTCTCGCGGCAGATATGGATTAAAAGCTATGGCAGATCTAGCCATGCGCTATGGTCCAGATTATATTCCGCTAAAAGATATAGCAAAAAGACAAAACATCCCGCTAAAATACCTTGAACAGATTTTTGCAATCTTAAATAAAGGCGGATTGCTTAATAGTATAAAAGGCGCTCAAGGCGGTTATCAGTTATCAAGCCCGCCAAGAAATATCAAAGTTTTGCAGATTTTAAGACTGCTAGAAGGCGAAATTAATGAGAGCAATAGTGTTACTGATTATACAGATATCGAATATTCTATTTCAGAAATAGTATATAAAAAAGCGGATGAAGTTTTGTTGAGCTTTTTGGATAATATATCGTTAGAAGATATTGTAATACATTATAAAAAAATCAATATAGAAAATATTTCATTTTCGATTTAAGTTTAAACAAATCGCCAGTCAAGAAAGCTGGCGATTTGTTTTATTTCAGTTAACTTTGGATATAACCTTGATAAAGAAATATTTAGCGTCGTTTTAAGTTTTTTTTACAAATATTCTATCAAATTTGGTATCAAAAAGACTTGACACCACATATATAATAATATATATTTAATTCATACTATTCATATAGGAATAATAATATTTAGGAGAGAAAAAATGTCAAAAATTGCAAAGTCGTTAACAGAACTTATCGGCAATACGCCTTTACTAGAACTGGATAACTATAATAAAAAGCATAATCTAAAAGCCAAAATCATAGCTAAACTTGAATATTTTAATCCAGGCGGAAGCGTAAAGGATCGTATAGGATATTCAATGCTAGTAGATGCTGAAAAAAGAGGCATCATCAATAAGGATACCCATATCATAGAACCAACAAGCGGCAATACTGGTATTGCTTTGGCATGGGTAAGCGCAGCAAGAGGATATAAACTTACTTTGACAATGCCGGAAACAATGAGCATCGAACGCCGTAATCTTTTGAAAGCATTAGGCGCAAATATCGTCTTAACTGAAGGAGCGCTTGGAATGAAAGGCGCGATCGCAAAAGCATTGGAATTGGCAGCGCAAGATAAAAACTCCTTTATTCCTCAGCAATTTGAAAATCCCGCCAATCCTTTGATACACGAAAAGACCACAGCACAGGAAATTTTGAGAGATACAGATGGCGATGTTGATATTTTTGTGGCAGGTGTGGGAACAGGAGGCACAATAAGCGGCGTAGGAAAGGTTTTAAAACAGCATAATAAAAAGACTCATGTAGTAGCTGTTGAACCCTTGAGTTCTCCCGTTTTGTCAGGTGGAACTCCTGGCCCTCACAAGATACAAGGCATTGGAGCTGGATTTGTTCCTAAGACATATAACCCTGAAGTTGTAGATGAAGTTATAACCGTAAGCAATGAAGATGCGTTCAAGGCATCAAAAGAAGTTGCAGCAGCAGAAGGTTTGCTTGTAGGTATTTCTTCAGGCGCAGCACTCTTTGTAGCAACCCAATTAGCACAAAAGCCCGAAAATGAAGGAAAAAGAATTGTAGTCGTACTCCCTGATACAGGTGAACGATATCTTTCGACACCTTTATATGATTAAATGATATAATTTTTATGCCGCAACTAAAACTTGCGGCATAAAAAATATCATTTTTTTTAGATTTGTTATATACTTAAAAAAATTTGAAAAGTAATTTTTTAAACAGGAGTATAAATTATGAAAGAATTAGGATTCAACACCAAGTCCCTTCATGCCGGTCATAACATTGACCCCACAGGCTCGCGTTCAGTTCCTATTTATCAGACGACATCTTATGTATTTAACGATGCCGATCATGCCGCTGCGTTATTTGAATTAAAAGAGAGCGGCTATATTTATACGCGCATTAACAATCCGACTATTGCTGTACTTGAAGACAGAATCAATGCACTAGAAGGCGGAGTAGGCGCATTGGCAACTTCCAGCGGTATGGCTGCAATATTGTATTCAATTTTGAATATTGCAAGTGTTGGCGATGAGATAATTGCTGTAAGCACATTATACGGAGGTACATATACCCTGTTTAATGACCGTTTTGAACAGCAATATGGAATAAAAGTACATATAATTGACCCCGAAAATTTTGACGCAATAGAAAAAGCAATTAATTCAAAAACCAAGGCTATTTATTTTGAAACAATAGGAAATCCTGATATCAATATTCCTGATGTAGAGCAATATGCCAAAATCGCTCAAAAGCATAAAGTACCTTTGATTACAGATAACACATTCGGAACGCCTTATCTTTTTGAAGCTAAAAAATGGGGTGTTAATGTTGTAGTTCATTCTTTGACAAAATATTTGGGCGGACACGGAAACAGCATAGGCGGCGTAGTTGTGGATTTGGGAAACTTTAATTGGAGAGGAAGCGGCAGATTTCCTTCTTTTACAACGCCTGATCATACATATCATAATCTTGTTTATGCCGATATTCCTGCTGCTTATATTACTAAGCTAAGAGTTCAATTGATGAGAGATACTGGTGCATGCATAAGTCCGTTTAATGCATTTTTGATTTTACAAGGCATTGAAACCTTGTCGCTTAGAGTGGACAGGCACTGCTATAATGCTCAAAAAGTAGCCGAATATCTTTTAAAACATCCGCAGGTAGAATGGGTTAACTATCCCGGACTTGAAAACAACAAATATTATCAAAGAAAGCAAAAATATTTACCTAAGGGCGCAGGCGGAATATTGACATTTGGAATAAAAGGCGGAGTAGAAGCCGGCAAAAAATTTATCAACGGTCTGAAGTTGTTCTCTTTGCTTGCCAATGTCGCCGACGCACGTTCACTTGTAATTCATCCTGCATCCACCACTCATTCACAGCTTGACGAAGAAGGTCTTAAAAAAGCAGGTGTTTTGCCCGAACTAATAAGACTGTCAATAGGACTTGAAGACATAGAAGATATTATTGATGATTTGGAAAACGGCTTTAAGGCTGCCAAAGAATAAACAGATTAAGTTAATTAAATACTAAAAGGGAAGAATTTTCTTCCCTTTTTTAATAAGCATAGTAAGATAATTTTTTACATAACATAGAAATATGAATTTGTCCTCAAAGTCTCAAAGCAAATCAAAAAGTCAGCTAGAAGCAGGAAGCGATATCGCTATTTCTGTTTCAGGTGTTTATCCAAAATCAATCGAACACAAGCAAGCGAAATCGCATTCTTTCGTATATGGTGCGTTAATCTTGGGCGTATGCTCGTTTTTGGCTAAGCTTATGGGTGCGGTATTTAGAATACCGTTAACATATATTTTGGGTGCAGAAGGTATGGGCTTATATCAAATGGTATTTCCGCTCTATGCATTGCTTTTGACAATTTCATCAGGCGGATTGCCTTCCGCTCTGTCAAGAATTATTGCCGAAAAAACTGCCAAGGGCGAACATAAAACAGCCCAAAAGGTATTGACAACTGCTCTAATTTCACTTGCTGTTTTTGGCGCAATTTGTATGTTTATCATAGTGTTGTTTCACAGGCTTATTGCTTATGGACAAGGTAATATCAGCGCGGCTATAAGTTACCTTGGTATTGCCCCTAGTCTTGTGTTCGTTGCCGTTATATCGGCTTTTAGAGGCTATTTTCAGGGCAGACAAAATATGTTTCCCAGCGCTCTTTCACAGATTATAGAACAGTTTGTCAAAATGGCGGCGGGACTTAGTCTTGCTTATTTGCTAAAAGATTATGGACTATCTTATGCGGTATTAGGAGCTGTCTTGGGCGTTACGTTGTCTGAACTTGCAGCAATGATTGTTATAATAATTCAATATTATAATGACAAAACGCGCTTAAAATTAGAATATCCTAAGCGCGAAGTTAAAAGATATCTCAAACTTATATATGCTATTTCTATACC
This sequence comes from Clostridia bacterium, assembly GCA_036562685.1. Classification (NCBI taxonomy): domain Bacteria; kingdom Bacillati; phylum Bacillota; class Clostridia; species Clostridia bacterium. The sequence continues at coordinate 11,383 of DATCJR010000005.1, forward strand.
TATGACAATAAGTTCAATAATTATGCCCGTAACGCAATTAATTGACAGCGTGCTTGTTATTAACATTTTGTCTAAAAACAACCCCGTAAATATAGCAACTACGCTTTTTGGACTGTTTTCAGGAACAGTAAGCTCGCTTATTAATATGCCTGTGGTATTGCTCTTATCTATATCCATAGCGCTGATTCCGTCTATTGTTTCTTCAAAAGCAAAAGGACATAGTCAATTGGTAGAGAAAAAATCAAGTCTGGCACTAAAGCTTACAGTTTTGCTTTCTTTACCTTGTTTTGTGGGTTTGTTGATTTATGCTCAGCCAATTATCAATTTTTTGTACGGCCGCAGTTTAAAAATAGGTGAAGTCAATGAGCCTTTGACGGCAGCAAGACTATTGTCTATTTATTCAATTTCTGTTGTGTTTGTAAGCATATTGTCAGTATCAGCTTCTGTGTTGCAGTCATTGGGCTATAACTATGTGCCTGTAAAAAATCTTGCAATAGGCGCGGTAATCAAAATTGTTCTCAACTTTGTGCTGTTGAGATTTGCAGGAATTTACGGTGCGGCGATCTCAAGTACGATTTGTTATTTCTGTGCAATGGTGCTTAATCTTATTTCATTAAAAAAACGAGTAAAAATCAAATATGATATTGTTGGACTTGTGCTAAAACCAGTCATAGCTTCAGGACTTATGGGTATATGTGCTTATTATACTTATCAGCTTTGCAATAATTTTGTGGATTACAGAATATCGCTGATAGCGGCTGTGGGCTTGAGTGTTTTGGTTTATTTAGGGCTGATAGCCGCGATGGGTGTTTTGAACGAAGAAGAAATGGCAAGCTTACCGTTTATTAAAAAACTAATCAAAACCCAAAAATACGCTGCATAGCAACATAAAAACTTAGCAAATAAGTTTATCCGCATAAGCGGATTTTTTTATATTAAAATGACTATAAAAAAAATCTTTGGTATAATGTAAAAAAAACAACAGGAGTAAAGACATTGGAAGACTATTCGATTTTAAAAGAAGAACTAAAAGACAAGAAGGATTATACCTTTGACGATCTAATCAAGATAATGAAAATATTGATGAGCCCGCAAGGCTGCCCATGGGATAGAGTGCAGACGCATCAAAGTATTCGTATTAACGCAATTGAAGAAGCATACGAAGTTGTGGATGCGATAGATAAGAACGATAAAACCAAGATTATAGAAGAATTGGGCGACATGCTGCTGCAAGCGATTTTTCATTGCGCAATAGCCGAACGCGATGGAGAATTTGAGTTAAAAGATGTGATTAATACTTTGTGCCAAAAGCTAGTTTTTAGACATACTCATGTATTTTCTAATCAAAAAGCACAAGACGACAAAGAAGCGTTATCCAATTGGAATAATGCAAAGGCTGTTGAAAAATCCATAAAAACAGTTACACAAGATATAAATGAACTGCCTAAATATTTTCCCGAACTGCTGCGTGCCCAAAAGGTTCAAAAAAAAGCCGCTTCTGTAGGATTTGATTTTGAAAATGTTGATCAAATGCTTAATAAGGTGGATGAAGAAATCGCTGAACTAAAGGCAGAAATCAAATCAGGAAATACTCAAAAGGCGGCGGATGAGCTGGGCGATTGTCTGTTTGCTTTGGTCAATATTTCTAGAAAGATAAAAGCCGATTCTGAACTGTGTTTAAAAAAATCTACTGATAAATTTATTAACAGATTTGCTCAGGTAGAAAAATCAGTTATTGAAAGCGGCAAGGATTTTTCTGTATATACGCTAGAACAATTAGATGAGTTTTATAAAAAGGCAAAACAAAAGGAATGAAAATAGGCAATATACAACTTAATAAAGGAGCGATTCTTGCGCCCATGGCAGGCTATACCGAAGTGGGTTTCAGAGCGGTCTGTGCACATCAAGGCGCGGTAATGACCGTAACCGAAATGATAAGTGCAAAAGGCATAATGTATAACGGTGAAAAAACTATTGAACTTTTGCATGTTTCACCGTATGAAAAATTATGCGCTGTTCAGATTTTTGGCTCTGAGCCTGATATTATGGCTGAGGCAGTAAAGACCGATTATCTGAAGAATTTTCCCATTATAGATATCAATATGGGCTGTCCTGTAAGCAAGGTGGTTAAAAGCGGCGAAGGCAGCGCGCTTATGAAAAATCCTGCTTTGGCTTCCAAAATAATATCTGCCATAAAATTGGCAGCAGGCTATAGACCTGTTACGGTAAAATTTAGACTTGGCTGGGATAATAACAGCAAAAATTATATAGAGTTTGGCAAAATGGCGCAGGATTCAGGAGCGGATGCAATTACGCTTCATTCCCGCACTCGTGCAGATTTTTATAGCGGACAAGCTGATGTAAAGGCTTGGGAACAGTTAAAGAACGCAGTCAATATTCCTGTAATTGCAAGCGGAGATATCAGGGACAGACATGGCTATGAAAATGCTTTGAAGATTGTTGACGGTGTAATGATAGGCAGAGGCGCACTTGGCAGACCGCAAATTTTTGGTGAAATTTTGGGCAATCAAGACTTAATAACTACTTGGGAAGCCATAACCTTACATATTGACGAACTTTTGAAATATTATAATGATAACTATGTTGCGGTTAATTTTAGAAAGCATGCAGGATATTATCTAAAAGGAATAAACGGTTCAAGAGAAATAAAGGTTAAGCTAAACAAAGCCCAATCAACTCAAGAAATAAAACAAATTTTAAGTCACTTTTTGCATATTGGTTGATATTAAAGTTTTTTCTATTAATATGATTTTTTAAAGTTCCCTATAGTGTTTTATATTTGGTTTTGCTTTCACAATGCATATACACCCTGCAATATAATAAACTATGGGAGCTTTATGAAAATAGCAATAGTTAATTCAATTGATTTTAAGGGTTTTGCATTGTCACACCTGCAGACAATAACAGACATTGATATAATTATTTTTGCTTTTGGCGTTACAGGTGAAATTGACTTGGCAAAAGAAATCTTAGGCACTTCACAGGTTTATTCCGAACTTGTTTTACTTTCGCTTACTCTAAATTGTGTTGTAATTGCCGCCATGGATACGACTGTCTATGGACTAAAGCACAAATCGGCCGTAATTATAGAAGATGGGCATATTCTGGACATCAATGATATGGTGCATGTCTATGATGACGAATATGACAAAGGCAAAGGATTTAGGGTGTACGACACATCAAAAGGGAAATTAGGTATAATAATTCATAACGATATATTATTTCCTGAATCATCCCGCATGCTGACTATTGGCGGATGTGATTTGCTGATAACGCTTATTGATACCGACCTTGCGCGCAATAGTTTGGTTATGGCAAGAGCGGCATCTATTTCTAACGGCATTTATAATATCTGTTCTGAGACCAACGCATCGTATTATTGTGATGAGTTTGGAATAGTGCAAGGCTACACCAGAAAAGATTTTTTGGAAATAGACATCAAGCCCAGAAAGGATATTTTGCTCATACAGTCCCGCAGAAAAGATAAATATAAAGAAATTTTTTCAAATTTTTTATAAGACTGTTTTTGGTTTTATTTTGTTTAACTTTTTTTCATAAGGGATATATAATGTTTTTTGGGCAATCTTAAGGATTGTTAATTTTTTTCTTAATAGGGTCATTATGTTTAATATAGTATTAGTAGAACCTGAAATTCCTCAAAATACAGGCAATATAGTTCGTACTTGCGCAGCCACTCATACAAAACTTCATCTTGTGCGCCCGCTTGGATTTGAAATTTCGGACAAGTATCTAAAAAGAGC
>DATCJR010000006.1 GCA_036562685.1 Clostridia bacterium
TACAGGATTTTGAATCTTGGCTAAAATTCTGTCTATGTATATAGGCTTAAATCTGTTGACGCCGTGAGATTCTATACCTCTTCTGTCTGATTCCAACAAAACGTCTGTGCAGATTTCGGCATCTTCTCTAGGTACGCCTACACCTACAAACGCATCTGTTACAAACTCTTGTGCGGTTTTCCAATCTAATACTACTTTGGGCATATTAATACTCCTATAATTTGATTTTGATTGTTTAATTATGTTATAATGTCGTTGATCAAAATTGTCAACATCGAGCGTTTTGATTGAATATTTCAATCATATATTGACAAAACTATATTGATTTTTTAATCAAATGATCATATGAGGAAAGTTTTATGCCCTTAGATGATAGAGAAGATGATATATTAAAATTGCTTTCATATAACGAAAGCACATCAATAAAAGATTTGGCAAAAAAGCTGTTTGTAAGTGAGCCCACCATAAGACGCGATCTAAATTCTTTGGCTCAAAAAGGCAAAGTTATCAGAACCCACGGCGGTGTAATACTAAAACCCCCTGCACTGGATGAAAACTTGCCATTATATATTAGAGAAAAAGAACATAATGATGAAAAAATCCTGATCGCAAAAAAAGCGGTTTCGCTGATTAAAGAAGGCAATTTGATAATGCTGGATTCTTCAACCAGCAGTTTGTCTATTATTCCCTATCTTAAAGATTTCAAAGAAATTATAGTTATAACCAACAGTGCAAAAGCAAGCGTAATGCTGGGCGAATTAAAAATAAAAAACTATTGCACAGGCGGCCAGCTTATCAATAATTCGCTGGCTTTTGTCGGCTCACATGCCGAAAAATATCTCAAAAACTTTAATGCTGATATATGTTTTATTTCAGTACGCACTTTAACAGAAGATGGCATGTTAACTGATAATGCAGTTGAAGAAAACAACATTAGAAAAGTAATGCTAAGCGCATCCAAAAGAAGAGTGCTTCTTTTGGACACTCAAAAAATTGGTGCGCCCTGCATCCATAATCTATGCTCAGTAGATGATATAACAGATATTGTGAGTGAAAAAAAATTCCCAAAATCTGTTTATACAGGCAAAGCTAATCTATGGTAACAAGAATTAATCATCTAGATAGCTTCTAAAATACTTACCTATTTCCACCATTAGCTTAGTTGCTTGAGGATATAATTCCAACGGATATTTTCTTATATATCTATCGGCTTCAAATGTTATATCGCCTTGATAATTGTTTTGTTTTAATGCATCTAAAATCTTTTTAAAATCGATGCTGCCTGCATAAGGCAATTGATGAAGATCATGACACAAGTCGTTATCGTGTATATGCAAATTGGTCAATCTGTCTTTTAGTGCATTTATCATTTCAACGGCGCTAGTATCAAGTCCTTTAATCTCTGCGTGTCCTAAATCAAGGCACGCAGTAAAATATTTGTCATCTAAAAGTGACAAATGTCTCAAAAAATCATCATGATGTGAACAAGCAGCAGATTTTGCATATGGTGCACCTTTTTCCCAATTCCACATATTTTCTAAGGCAATTTTCATGCCCAAGTCTTTTATATAAGGCAAAAATTGCTGATAAAGCTCAGCGTTTTGTTCTGCATTATAGTAGTTCCAAGGATGAACTATAATTGTTTTTGCACCCAAAATACTTGCAACTTCTATTGCTCTTACGATTTTTGAAAAAATATATTTATTAAATTCATCATCTCCAGGTTTTACCGTAGGAAAAGGTGCATGCGCCTGATTGCATACAATACCCAGACTGTCAGCATATTTTCTTAATTCACGAGCTTT
>DATCJR010000007.1 GCA_036562685.1 Clostridia bacterium
TGTCTTGACCCATGACAGTATAGGCGTAGGAGAAGACGGACCTACCCATCAACCTATCGAACAACTGATAAGCTTGCGCGCTACGCCTAACCTGAAGGTTTTCCGTCCTGCAGACGGCAAAGAAACAACTGCAGCTTATGTAAGCGCATTGACAGGAACAAGCCCCACAGCAATAGTGCTATCTCGTCAAAACTTGCCGCAGCTTAAAAACAATTCAAAGTTGGCATTAAAAGGCGGATATGTCCTGTCTGATTGTCAGGGCGCACCTGATATAATCCTGATGGCAAGCGGTTCTGAAGTTGAAGTTGTTTTAAAAGCACAAGAACTTCTATGCGAAGAAGGTGTAAACGCAAGAGTTGTATCTATGCCTTGTATGGAAGTCTTTGACGCTCAACCCAGGGAATACAAAGAACAGGTTCTGCCTGACAATGTACGGGCAAGAATAGCCGTAGAAGCAGGTTCAAGTTACAGCTGGCATAAGTATGTAGGATTGGACGGCAAAGTTTTGGGAGTGGATAACTTCGGTGCTTCAGCCCCTTCCAATCAATTGTTTGAACTTTACGGTTTTACCGCTCAGAATGTATTAAGAACAGCAAAAGAAATAATCAGAAAATAATTAATAATAAATTAAATTTTTTAAAGAGTCTCATAAAAAAATGAGACTCTTTTTTTAACTGCAAAAATCCTCTTTTATTTATGCAATCTGATATTAATAATATTAATATTGTAAATAATTTTTATATTATTTTATTAAAACATATTGACATTACGCTATTTTTGTGCTAACATTTTGTTAGCTAATCGATTAAGTAAAACTTAATAGAAATTGCTTTAATTAATCCTTTTACTAAAGATGATAATTTTATGCGAAATGAAATAAATGAAAAGATATCTCATTTATAAAAAAATATAAGGGAGAATTAAAAATGAGGAAAATTCTGACTTTAGTACTGTCTTTGATGCTGGCACTTGGTTTTTGCGTTTCAATAACCGGCTGCAAAGACAAGATTAATGAAATCGTTGTTTTGTCGCACAGAACGGATTTGAAAAACACCTTGCTGGCTCAGGCAAAAACTGAGTTTGAAAAGAAATATGCGGACAAGGGTTGGAAAGTTTCATTTGAGACCTATACCGATTATGAAGGCGATGTGACAACAAGAATTTCGGGCAATAATTACGGAGATGTTCTGATGCTGCCAAATTCAGTAGAAGATAAAGATTTTAGCAAAAAGTTTTTATCTTATGGAACAGTAGATGAATTGAGAGCGGAAGGCTGGCTTTGCATAACGGCAAAACAGTATCAGAATCAAGTTTACGGTTTGCCCAGCGGCTGTACCGTTGCAGGAATACTTTATAACATAGCTGTTTTTGAGGCTGCGGGAGTTGATGCCAGCAAACTTAATTCGGCTGAAAAGTTTTTACAGGCAATGGAAACAGTACAGGAATACGGAAGAAAAAACATAACTGATTGGAAAGGCGCGTTTTATACACATACTGCAGAAGGCTGGCCTTGCACGCAATGGCCTTCAGCAATACTTACAAGCTCAGGCAATGTCAATTATATGAACAATATTTTGCCTTGGGATACAAAAGCATTTTGGGATTCTGAAAAAGATGAGGCAGGTAAGGTAGGCAGAATTTACAACTTAATGTATGACCTTATTGTCAATGATGTGGTAGAACAAAGTCCTGTAGAAAAGAATTGGGAAAGCAGTAAAATCTGGTTTTCTCAGGGCAAGATTGGTGCAATGGCTATGGGTGCTTGGGCAATATCACAATTTGAAGATGCAGCAAGAGAAAACAATGGTGATCCTGATGATGTTGGATATATGCCGTATCCTTTTGTAGCTGATGACGGCAAGATGTATTCTCAGGTTGCATCAGATTATACAGTTGCAATAGCAAAAAACACAAAGAACAAAGAAGCATCTCAGGCATTTGTTGATTGGTTCTTGGGCGATTTTAATTATGCAGCTAAGAGCGGATATATTCCTCCCAAAAAAGGTATGTCATATCCTCCTAAGATTCAGGCATTTGAAAAGGCCGGTGTATTGCTGGTAGAAGAAGAAAAAGCTGTAATTGACGGTTCATTATCCACTGTAGAGAAAAACGCAAAAAGCAGTGCAACAGATGATACCCCGATAGTAATATGGGGACAGGAATGGGTAGTTGATTTTGCCACAACCGCATTTGATGTAAGAGACGGAAAATCAACCAAGACAATAAAAGAGCTTCTTTTGGGCGTACAGGCTGAATGGAATAACGGGATAAACGAACTGAAAAAAGATCATCCTAATCCTCCTTCATTGGATTAATTAACAGTTAATTAAAAGCTAGCTAAAAAAAGGGCGGGCTAACCTAAAATTTAGGTTACTGCCCGCCCCAATCCATTGCAATATCTTCATTATATCTATATAATCTAATAATAATCAATATTAGGTGGTATTATATGAAATCAGGCATCAAAATGAAAGATATTGCCAAAGAATTGGGAATAAGTACAGTTACAGTTTCCAAAGCCTTGGCGGATAAAGACGGCGTTTCTGAAGAATTAAGAGAACGCATAAAACAAAAGGCTATGGAAATGGGATATAAGATTTCTTCAATATCCCAGGCAATGCGTACGGGCAGGCAGAATAATATAGGTATTCTGATATGCGAGCGGTATCTAGAAGATCATTCGTTTTATTGGAGTTTGTATCAATACATTCTTTTAAAACTGATGAAAAAACAGTATTTCGGAATACTTGAAATTTTATCCGGAACCGATGAAAAACAACTTGTTATGCCTAAGATTCTTATGGAAAATAAAGTTGATGCAATAATAGCGGTAGGTCAGTTTAAAAAACGTTATCTTAACAAACTTGCTGAAGAATGTGCAGATAAATTAATGTTTCTGGATTTTTATGATCTGAGACTGCCTATCAGTTCGGTTGCCGCTGATAATTATAACGGCGGGTATGAAATCACCAGACATCTCATTAATTCCGGGCATAAAGACATTTTATATGTGGGTGATATCTATGCGACAACTTCGATTATGGACAGGGCAATGGGATATTACAAATGTATGCTCGAATATGAGTGTCCTATAAGAGAACATTGGTATCTGTCAGACCGAAACGATGACGGCCTGATAATTGAGCCTGATTTTCCTGAAAAGTTACCTACGGCGTTTGTATGTAACAGCGACAATACGGCTAATATGCTGTATCACATACTGACAAAAAAAGGATATAAAATTCCTGAAGATATTTCAATAGTCGGGTTTGACAACTTTTCTACGGGAGTTCCTGCCGATATAGGAATAACGACTATGGAAGTGGGAAGAGAACAGCTTGCGCAGTCTGCTGCTGAACTTATTGACAGTATTTTAAACAAAAAAACCAATGAGACGGTAAGGATTAATCTTAATTTTAAACTTATAGAAAAGCAGTCGGTTAAAAAATTGACATAAAGTTATAAAAACAGGGGGAATAAAAATGATCAGGTACAAAACACAGCGACGAATAATGATAACAGGTTTTTTGTTTGTACCGTTGGTGCTGTTGCTGTTGTTTACTTATCTGCCTTCACTTTTTGTATTTTATTTTTCCTTTCAGCAATGGAACGGCATAAGCGACATGGAATTTGTTAAATTTCAGAATTATGTTGCCATTTTTACCGATCCGGAAATATTCAAACCGCTTTTGAACAGTTTTTATTACATGGTCGGAGCTGTTGTTCAGATGGCTTTGGGACTGTTTCTGGCAACCTTGTTAAGTTTTAAGGTCGTTTTAAAGAACGTGTTTAAAGGAACATTTTTCTTTCCGTATCTTATTAACAGCGTTGCGGTAGGACTGATGTTTTCGTTCTTTTTCAGAAGTGACGGGGTGCTGAATTCAATTTTACATATTTTTGCCATAAGAAATACACCCGATTGGTTAAGACTGAACTTCTGGAATAACGTTTTATTGGCGGGTGTTTCCATATGGAAGTATATGGGCTTCAATCTGGTAATGTTTATAGGTGCTATACAGTCTATATCAAAAGAAATCTATGAAGCTGCTGAAATAGACGGTGCCAACAAATTTCAAATATTCTTTAAGATAATATATCCTGCAATCAGAAATATTATTTTACTCAATCTTATTCTTGCCATAAAAGGTGCTGTTAGCGTGTATGAAATACCTTACACAATGACAGGCGGAACATTCGGGACCTCGACTTTTGTAATAAAAACATTACAGATAGGAATTTCAACCCGTTACCGTCAGGTAGGGCTTGCATCAGCCATGTCTTTTGTGCTTTTGGGAATAGTGTTAGTTGTAACTGTTATTCAGCGGCTTATGTTCAAAGAAAAAAATGATTTTTAAGGATGAAAAAATGCAAGAATTGATATTATCGGATAATCATAATATTAATAAAACCAAGACCAGACAAGAAACGGCTAAGGTTATATCCAAATACTTCTTTCTGTCTTTAAAATATGTAATTCTGGGCTTGTTTGTGATTACAGTTTTTTTGCCTATAATACCTATCTTGTTCGGTTCATTAAAAGACGGCAATGAGTTTTTTGCAAGCGGTGTTCTTGATTTTCCTAAGAGCTGGAAATGGAACAATTATAAAACGGCTTTCATTGACGGAAATATGCTGACAGGTTTTATTAATACATTAATCATTATGATAGTGTCTTTGGCTGTATCTGTTTTAACAGGGGCAATGACGTCTTATGTTCTTCACCGCTTTGTCTTTAAAGGACAGAAGGTTGTTAAAAACCTGTTCCTGTTAGCTACATTGATACCCAATATAACCAACAATATTGCGACTTTTCAAATCATTTCATGGCTCAATCTTTTCAATACACGCTGGGCAGGTATACTGCTGTTTTCAGGTACGGATATAATTTCAGTCTATATAATGATGCAGTTTTTAGACAGCATATCCAAATCAATGGATGAATCGGCAATGATAGACGGGGCAAGCTATCTGAGAATATTTTTAGTGATAATATTTCCGCTTTTAATGCCTGCCATTATAACGGTTTTTATAATCAAAGGTGTTGCGATTTACAACGACTTTGTAACCCCCTTTTTGTTTATGCCTTCACCCGATCTGGCTATGATTTCAACTGCTTTGTATAACTTCAAAGGACCTTTTGCCGCAAGCTGGGAAATAATCAGTGCAGGTGTTATTTTAATTACACTGCCTATGCTTGCATCATTTGTGGTAATGCAAAAATGGATTTATAACGGGCTTGTTATGGGCTCGGTAAAAGAATAAATAAAACAGGATGTAAATGCGTTATGAAAGACATAAAAAAGCCCAATATTCCATGGCAGCCAAAACCGCAGGGTTATAATCTTCCGATATGGAGATATGACCGCAACCCTATAATAGGCACCAACCCTACCCAAAATATTGCACGAATTTTTAACAGTTCGGTAATAAGATATGAAGATTATTTTATGGGCGTTTTCAGGGCGGAACAGCTTAACGGTATGCCGTTTTTGTATCTCGGAAAATCACAGGACGGCATCAGCTGGTCATTTGAAAAAGAACGTATCCAGGTAAAAAATCCCGACGGCACTGAGGCAGAGTTTAAATATATGTATGACCCCCGTCTTATCGAACTTGAGAATACATACTATATCGTTTTTTGTACCGATTATCACGGTGCCACTATGGGTTTGATACAAACTTCTGATTTTAAAAATTATATAAGACTGGAAAATCCGTTTTTACCCTTTAACCGTAACGGAGTGCTTTTTCCAAGAAAAATCAACGGTATGTATTATATGCTGTCAAGACCATCTGACAGCGGACATACGCCTTTCGGGGACATCTTTGTAAGTGCAAGCCCTGACCTGAAGTTCTGGGGACTTCACAGATTTGTTTTCGGAAGGAACGATTTGTGGTGGCAGAATGTCAAAGTAGGAAGCGGCTGCAATCCGATTGAAACCGACGGTGGCTGGCTTTTGTTTTATCACGGAGTTACAGGTACATGTAACGGTTTTGTTTATAGTATGGGCGGTGCAATTCTGGATATTAATGATCCGTCAAAAGTGCTTTACAGATGCAGGAATTGGCTGATGACGCCTCAAAAAGACTATGAGGAAAAGGGCTTTGTTCCCAATGTAGTATTCCCGTGTTCCGCCTTATTGGAAAAAGAAACAGGCAAAATTGCCTTATATTATGGGGCTGCCGACAGCTATCTCGGACTGGCGTTTACTACATTGGATGAAGTCATAAGGTACATAAAAGAGAATGCAGAATAATTTTTTACAAAGTTTTGAGCAGGAATTGTTTGATAATATTGTGCCGTTCTGGAGCAAACTGAAAGACAGTGAAAACGGCGGATTTTACGGTTATGTTCAAAATGACGGTTCGGTAATAAAAAATGCTGATAAAGGAATATTGCTTCAGTGCAGAATTGTGTGGTTTTTTTCTGCTCTTTACGAAATAAAGCCTCAAAAACAAAACTATGAATTGGCAAAACACGGCTTGGAATACCTGAAGAATTATTGTTTTGACCAGGACGGTCTTGTGGTATGGCTTACAGATTATCAAGGGAAAAAAACAGATAAGACCAAGCATATTTATTATCAGTCATTTGCATTGTATGCGCTGTCACGGTATTATCAGAGTTTTTTAGATGACAGTGTAAAAAAAATGGCAGACAGTCTGTATAACTTAATAGAAAAAAATTATTATGATTCATACGGTTACAAAGAGCAATTGGATAATATGCCCAATAGGTTAGCTGATTGCGGCATAGCGTGTGACAGAACTATGAATGCCTTGCTTCATCTTCTGGAGGCATATACGCAGTATTATATAGCCTGTAAAAACAATAACGCCAAAGACAGCCTGAAAAGATTGCTGGATATATTTCATAGCAAAATATACGATTCACAAAAGCAAAGGTTTGAAGTGTTTTTTGATAATGAGATGAATTCCGTTACGGACTATTATTCATTCGGGCACGACATAGAAGCGGCATGGCTTCTCGATCTGGCGGCTAAAAGCATAGCTGATGAGCAGTACATTTTAAAAATAAGCAAACTTACCGATGCTATATGTAAAAAAGTTTACAATACCGCCTTTGATGAAAATGCTCTGATGTTTGCCAAAATTAACAATTATCAGGACAGCAATAAAGTATGGTGGGTTCAGGCTGAAGGAGTTTTAGGTTTTTTTAAGAACTTTATCAGATCGGGCAATCTTGATTATCTGTCGGCATCAAAAAAGCTTTTGGACTATATAAAAAAATATTTTATTAATCATCATACGGGTGAATGGTTTTGGCTGGTTGACAATGAAAACCGGCCTGATTATTCAAAACCTTTGGTATGCAACTGGAAATGCCCTTACCATAACGGAAGAATGTGCATAGAAATGATAAAGGAACTGAGATGTTCACAAATAAACTGAAGAAATTAAGAAAACAATATAAAAAGCTTATATTAAAAAAGAACAGACCTGTTGCAGACTATAACGGTATATTCAGGCGGTACCAAAATCCTGTTCTTACGGCACGGCACATCCCAGTAGAATGGCGGTATGATATAAATCCTGCTACCAATCCGTATCTTATCGAAAGGCTTGGCATAAATTCCGTTTTTAATGCAGGTGCAATTTTTTTTGATAATAAATTTGTGCTGATAGCAAGAGCAGAAGGAACAGACAGAAAATCATTTTTTGCCAAAGCGGTAAGCAAAAACGGTATAGATAATTTTGAGTTTGTTGAGCCGATATTGTTTGACAAACTGGGAGACGAGACCAATCTATATGATATGAGATTGACTCTGCATCAGGACGGATATATTTACGGAGTCTTTTGTTCTGAAAGCTTAGATAAAAGCGCCAATCAACCCATTGCTCAGGCGGGCATTGTAAGAACACGTGATTTGAAAAACTGGGAAAGATTGCCGGACTTAAAAACTAAAAGCCCTCAGCAACGCAATTGTGTTCTGCATCCCGAATTTGTAAACGGTCAGTATATGTTTTATACAAGACCGCAGGATGGTTTTATAGAAGTGGGAAATTCAGGCGGAATATGCGGTGGACTTTGTCAAGACATAACTAACGCTTTCATAGAAAAAGAAATCTTGATTGCACCTAGACGATATCACACTGTATACGAAACAAAAAACGGAGCAGGCATTGTGCCTATAAAAACGGATAGAGGCTGGATTCATATTGCACACGGTGTAAGAAATACGGCTTGTGGACTGAGATATGTTTTGTATGCCTTTGCCACAGACTTAATTGATCCGTTTAAGATTATTGCAATGCCCTCAGGATATCTTATGGCACCTCAAAATGATGAAAGGATAGGCGATGTTTCCAATGTCTTGTTTTGTAACGGCGCAATAGAACATAACGGGATAATTTATCTTTATTACGCTTCTTCGGACACACAAGTCCATGTTGCATCATTAGAAAAAGATGTCTTAATTGACTATATCTTTAATACACCCAAAGAAGAATTTAATACTTATGACTGCACTGCCCAAAGAATAAAACTTATTAATCAAAACAAATTATTTCTATAAAAAGCGACCAAATCAAAAAAATATAAAAAACAGGAGGGAACAATGAAAAGGTTCTTAATTTTTGTATTGGTTTTTTTAATGTCCTTTTGTATGTTGTCATTGATAGCATGCAAAAAGGAAGGGAATGTTTGCCCTGATCCTTCGGCACATAACCATGTATGTCCTGATGTCGAAGAATGTCCTGATGTCGGAATGCATTCCTTACCTAAGTATCCCGAAAGTGAGTTCGTGTTACCTATTGACATTCCACAGATTAACCCTAATGTAAAAGGTAAACTAACTGTTTCACCTGCTCTTGTTGAAATTAACTATGACGGTGAAGCGGCATCTGATGAACAATGGAGAAATTCAATAATTTTTGATTTAGGCGAACATGACTTTACTAGAAAGACTAAGATAGGACTTAATGTAAAAGGGGTTGGTGATTCTATTTGGGTAAAAGGACTTACATCAGATGGAAAAACAATCTTTGAGGGAGAAGTTGGCACCTCATCAACATGGCAATTAAAAGAATTGGTAATTCCACAGGATAATCGTTATAACCTGATAAAGATTGCCAAGGTTATAATTAACGCACCCAAACCCTCGCAAGGATTAAGAGCAGGCAAGATTTTTATTTGCGGCATTTGGTTTGACGGTGATGCCGAACCGGCTAAGGCACCTATTTATAATCCTGAAGATTATGAAGTGGTTTATGAATTTGATTTGAGTGTTGATACGGACGGAGATTCGTTTGCTTTTACAGACAATACCGCAACAGCTGGAGACGGTAAAGTTACGGCAACATATGACGTAACGGAAAAATCCATTACTTTTGTCAATATTGGTTATAGCGACTGGTTAAATATCGCTTTTAAGGCCCCAGAAAAAGACTCGGAAGAAAACATTATTGATTATAGTGATGTATGTTATGTTGTTATTGAATTTGTTGCGACAAGCGGCGCAATTATAAAAG
The DNA here is from genome assembly GCA_036562685.1 of Clostridia bacterium. NCBI lineage: Bacteria > Bacillati > Bacillota > Clostridia > Clostridia bacterium. The sequence goes on from DATCJR010000007.1 coordinate 9,493, forward strand.
CACAGGCAGACTGGAATGATTCAGCCAGCACCAGAGAATTTGACGGTGTTCAGGATGGTGAGACTACAGCTGTATGGGCAATGGCTTATGACGGTTATACTGCTTGGGGTGCAGTTACCTTTATTCCTACATATTTAAAAGAAGGGGTTACTGAGGCTACAGTTATTTTAAAGAGCATTAAGTTAGTTAAAGAAAAAGAATAACCAATAAGGGTGATAAAATGAAAGATAAAAGAATTGTTAAGTTTTTTATCTTCTCTTTAATAGCTTTTTTTGTTCTGGTAAGCATTCCGCTTTCGGTATTACAGCCGAAAGCGGATACTTTGCTGGCACAGGAAAACAACTTTGTTGCTGTTAGGGATGGAGATTTTTATTTAGGAGAAAAAGAATTTAGGTTTGTCGGCACTAATAATTATTATCTTCATTATAAAGATAATGTCATGATAGACAGTGTGTTAGATGAAGCTCAAAAATGCGGGTTCAATGTTATAAGAATGTGGGGTTTTTTTGACGGATGGACTGACAACAATCATAATAACAAGGCTTGGATGCAGCCACAAGCAGGAGTTTATACGCAGCCAAGCGGTTCAAAATACGATGCATACCAAAACTGCTGGGAAAGAATGGACTATACTCTATCCCAAGCAGCTCAAAAAAACATCAAGCTTATTATAGTGTTTACCAACTACTGGAAAGATTTTGGCGGATTAGATCAGTATCTGCAATGGTATAACGCTCAAAACGAAACAAACTTAACAACAAAAGATTTTTACACCAATGCAGGACTTAAAAAAATGTATAAGGATTATGTAAGTCAAGTAGTAAATCGTGTAAACACATACAACAATATCGCGTATAAGGACGATCCTACAATTATGGCATGGGAATTGATGAATGAACCGCGTAATCCTGTCAGAGAAGGGGGAAGCTGTCAGGATACCACAAAATGGGCGGAGGAAATGAGCGCTTATGTAAAAAGTCTTGACAATAAGCATTTGGTTGCTATGGGGGATGAAGGCTTTTTTTATCAAAAGACTGAGCTTGCTTATAACAATAACGCCAAACATGTTTATGACGGAAGTGAAGGAACTGACTTTGATGCCATTCTAAATATTGATACAATAGATTTCGGTACATATCATTTATATCCTGAAGGATGGGGTGTGGACAGCAATCATATGGAATGGGGTATTAAATGGATACAGGACCATATCAATTCCGGAAAGGCTGCTAAAAAGCCTGTAATTTTAGAAGAATTTGGAATAAATACCTCAGGCGGACGGAATCGTGAATTATATTATTATGAATGGGCAAAGGCAATTTATGAAAATGACGGTGCTGGTTTATTGTTTTGGATGTTGGCAGGAAAAGATACAGGCGATGAAGCAGGTGCTGACGGCAATTACCCTGATTATGATGGTTACCGTTTATTGAATAACGGACAATATCCCGAATTGGAAGTACTGAAAGAATGGTCCAAAATCTTTAGAGGCAGCAGTGCAGCGTTTGAAGACAAAGTACACATGATTACACCATATCTATCAAGCAGACAAGATGAAAATAAAGATATTAGATATCTGGAAATAGACAGTGATGTGACACCTATTTATAAAGTCCAAGCCAAGATCTTGACTAAAGATAAGATAAAAAAGGTAGAGCTATATGTTGACCGACGCAATTTTGGAAAAATGAAGTATAATTCTAATACTGGATATTATGAATATGATCTTAATATGAAATATATCTATCGTGGAGATTTTGCTGATTTAGATGTCATTGCTTTAAAACAAAATGGTACCAAACTGCAAGGTGAAAGAACAAGAGTAAAGAGAGCGTTAAAATATAATTACGTCGATAAATATGTGGCCAATTTTGATGGAGAAACTGAACCGGCAGGTACTTATCTCTCTCCTTATTCAACAGCAGCATATAATGCCAAGCTAAATTCAATTGCTTGGACACCTAAAGGCGGAGGCATGACAGAAATAGATTGTGTTGTTGACAATGACTCTTCATGGTGTGAATTAAAGATTTTGGCAAATCGTCTGGAAGGGCTGAAAGATGCTTATATGTTGAAGTTTGATGTTTTGATGAAAGAAAATCTTATTATACCTTTTACCGGCAATATCCCTTTGGAAGCGGAATCTTTCGAAAGTGCACCTGGTTTTAGGCATTATGCTGCCCTTGATCCGGGATGGACTAAAATTGGACTTAATGAAAATAATGTAAAATATACTGATTTGGAAAAAATAACAATAGACGGTGAAACATATTTGAAACAAACAGTAGAAATTCGTTATGCGGCGGCTGCTAGTCATACATCGCTGATATTAGGAGTTGTATTTAATTATGTTCGTTATGATGGTGCACTTTATATAGATAATCTTATCTTACAGGCAAGAGAGCCAGTGTATTCCTTTCAATCAGATGATTATATTGACTGGGAAAAAGAACAGCATGATAAAATGATAAGAACAATTTTGATTTCAACATTAATCCCTGTAGGTGTAATAGGGATATTGACGTCAACCTTCTTTTTAATAAGAGCAAAAAAGAAAAAATCCAAACAATAGTTTAAAATAAAAAAAGCTTCGACAGATTACTTAGAAGCTTTTTTTATTTTTGTCTTTAAAAGTATCTAATGCTTATTCAAAATAAAAAATAAAAGCATTTAGTTGTAAAAGGTTTTTTGGTTTAACCGTAGTTATGGCGTTATATGATAATATAACCGTTGCTTATATTATCACTAAACAATCATAATGTAAAATTTTAGAAAAATTGTTGACTAAATTGAGTTATGTCTATAAGATGATATTGGAAGAAATACTGTAAAATCCTTTGCAAAAAGAGAGGTGTTTTAAAATGTCAAAATATACGGCAGAACAGATAAGAAAAATAGTCAAAGA
>DATCJR010000008.1 GCA_036562685.1 Clostridia bacterium
AAATCGTCAGGCAGCAAAGTACAAAATAGACACAGAAATCTATAACGAAAAGACTGCAGTACATCCAGTTTAATAAGTTAAAAGCCACTCTAATAAAGAGTGGCTTTTTTTAAAAATATTTTCTTTGAATATATTTTGGCAATTTTTTGACGACTTCATTATAAGAAAGTTCTATCATCATTTTAATTTCGTTTTCTGACACTTTACCGTTTAGTTTTATGGTGTTCCAATACGGTTGTTGTACAGGCGGGCAATAATAACCTCTTGTCACAGTATCCGGATATATATTTCTAAAGAATAGTCCTTGTTCTGGGTCGCATTTTAATGTGATTTTATCAGGATATATTTGAGCAAAAATTGGAGTAAAACGTTCGGCTTTTAACTTAATGCAAGCAGGAGTATTTCCAAAAGGATAATCAATATATGAATATTTGAATTTCAAACAGAATTCAATTATTTGTTCAGGTGTCATTATTACAATCCTATTACTGCAGAAATTCTGGTATGCAATGCTTGATATAACTCTTCGGGTGTTTGCCAATTAATCATATTATTGTGAATGATATCAAACTGTTTTTTTAAGTAAAAATCTTTTTTGCACGTGTATATAATCGGTTTTTTAAGAGCTTCGGCATAACCGGCTTCAAAATATACTGGGCTTTTTTGATATGTAAGGTCAATAATACACAGCTTGCTTCTTTTTATTTCATAAAATATTTCTGAAGTAACAGGCTTTTTGTATTTGGTTTCATCCCAAAGCTTAGCAGCAATTTTGAGATCAGACAAAACTTTTATAATGCTTTCTTTAGCTTCATTCATTAATTCTTTATTGCTAATAATTATAAATGCCTGATTTACAGCAGCATTTTGTCTTTGTAATTCTTCTACTCTAAGCCAGCCTTTAAAGGATAGCGTAAGCGAAAAAACTCCCAAACCAATAGGTTCGATATATCCATCTTTTTCAAGATGTTTTAATAAAATGTTGATCTGATCAAGATTGTTTTCATATACGCAAAATAATGTCTTTAATAAAGCTGTTTTTTTGGCATATTGACGGTCATTGGCATTGGTGAGATAAATATTTGTAATCTTTGAACCGATATTTTTTATATAAAAAGCAATATTTAACAGAATCTTATTGATAAGGTCATGTAAGTTTTTTGGAAAGTAATTTAATAATATTTCAGGTGTAACTGTTTCAATGCGAGCGTCGTTTATTTCGGACTGGTTTATTGTGTCTGAAAAAATAGGAATGACGTCATTATTTTTTATAGCGTTGTAAATGTAAGCGCATATAACCAGCTTTTGATCATCAAAAATAGGTGGTGAGTAGTAATATTCTCCGCATACAGGACAGTTAACTTTTTTGTGCTTATTTAAAGAACTATTGCTTATAGATGCTTCACTATAACACATAGGGCAAAAGTCCATGTTACACCTCGTTATCTTAAGTTTATTGATTTTTTTGTGTATAATATTATACCATATATTATTGTTTAATACAATATTGTTTAACTTTTGATGTACAAGAGTATAACGTCATTTACAATATTACTATCATATTGTATAATTATAAAAAAACAAGGTAATAAAATATGAATAAAAATATTCAATATGAAATTGAAGAAAAATACTTATCGCCGTATGCTTTTAAATCAATAAACACCAAAGGCAGAAAAAAGCCGCTAGAACCGTCTATTTATCGCACAGAATTTATGCGTGATAGAGATCGAATAATTCATTGCAAATCTTTTCGCCGACTAAAGCATAAGACACAAGTGTTTTTATCGCCAGAAGGCGATCATTATCGCACAAGACTGACGCATACCTTGGAAGTAATGCAAATCGCACGTAGTATAGCGCGAGCTCTTAGACTTAATGAAGACCTTGTGGAAGCGATTTCTTATGGGCATGATTTGGGACACACGCCTTTTGGACATGCTGGTGAACGTGCTTTACAGACGTTTACGCAATTTGAACATAATGTTCAAAGTCTTAGAGTGGTTGATGTTTTGGAAAATAACTTTGAAGGCATGAATTTGACTTATGAAGTTAGGGACGGAATTTTGAACCATAGAAAAAGTGGTAATCCAAGCACTTTGGAAGGAAGGGTAGTATCAATTGCAGATAGAATAGCTTATATCAACCATGATATAGACGATGCCATTAGAGCCAATGTTCTAAAAGAAGAAGATTTGCCTAAAGAATTAACTGATATTTTGGGACATAGCGTTCATGACAGGATTAATAATATGATTTTAAACGTAATAAACAACAGCATGGATAAGCCTTATGTAAAAATGAATGATGAATTTACATATGCTTGCGATAAGCTAAGAGAGTTTTTGTTTGAAAGGGTTTATAATGATAGCGAACCAAAAAAAGAAGAACATAAAGTTGTAATGATGATTAAAATGCTTTATGAGTATTTTATTGAAAATATAAATAAATTGCCTAAGGGATATGCTAATTTGAATGCAACGGATGCTCAAAAAGTTTGCGATTATATTGCTAGTATGACTGACGGCTATTCAATATTTGTATTTAATAATATCTTTGTTCCGAAAGGCTGGCAATATTGATTTAACGAAAAAACCTTCCAAAATATTGGAAGGTTTTTTCGCTCTGTATAACGCATAAATCACATCAACCCATCTTTCGTAAATCTTGTATAAAACATACTTTTTTCTTTAGTATGATTTAAAACCAAAAAACACAAAATGTACAAACGGCAACAACACATAGGAGAATAGAGCCTATAACAGAAAGAAGCTTGTCTATTTTATTACTCATCATCTTCTCCCAATCTTCTCCCATTCAACCGTAATTTCTTAAGCAAAACGGTTGATTTTTAATCTTTTGTTTATAAATATTTTATCACATTTATTCAAGTATTTCAATACCTATTTTAAAAAAAGTTAAAAAATTAATGATTTTTTTAACATAAATAATGAATTTTTATACAAAAAAATAAAAAAAGGGTTTTTTACAATCTTGTCGAAATATATAAATGAAACATATTGCATAATAAAAACATATATGTAATAATTTGGAGATTAAATTGGCAGGACTTGATAAGGACTGGTTGGACAAGCTTATAAACAGTCATAATATTGTAACTGTTGTTTCCCGATATGTTCCTCTTACTAGAAAAGGGCATAACTATTGGGCTCGTTGTCCTTTTCATCATGAAAAAACGCCGTCATTTGCAGTTGATGAGGACAGGCAATTTTATCATTGTTTTGGATGCGGAGAAAGTGGTGATGTTATCAAGTTTGTTCAAAAGATTGAAAATATAGATTTTATAGAGGCAGTAAAACGTCTTGCTGATGAAGTCAAGTTAGAAATTCCTTCATATAAACTAGATAATGAAACCAAAGGACTAAAAGAAAAGCGAGATAAAATTATCAAACTCAACCGCATGGCAGCTGTGTTTTATCATAAAAAACTATTAAGTGAAGAAGGCAAACAAGCATACGAATATCTGCAAAAAAGAGGTATTAGTAACGAAGCTATAAAGAGATTTGCTTTAGGATACAGTCCGGATTTTAACCAGCTTGTAAACTATCTAACTTCTCAAGGATATTCGCCTGATGATCTGGTAATGGCTGGATTATGCGGTAGCAAAGACAAAAGATATTATGATGTTTTTGGCGGAAGATTGATCATTCCTATAATTAATAATTTTAATGAAGTAATAGGATTTGGCGGCAGAAGCTTAGTTAATACTGATTTTGCAAAATATCGAAATACTTCCGCTACACTTGTATTTGATAAGTCAAAAACTATTTATGCTATTAACGAACTAAAAAAGGCTAAACAAAATGCCAAGATTGATTATACAATCTTGTGCGAAGGCTATATGGATGTAATAGCGATGCAAATGGCAGGCTTTAATACTGCGGTAGCAAGTATGGGGACAAGCTTAACTACGGAGCAGGCAAAAACATTATTAAGATATGCACCGCTAGTTTATATCTGCTATGATGGCGACAGCGCAGGCCAAAAGGCGACTTTACGTGGACTTGATATTTTAGAAGAAAATGGTCTTGAAGTCAAAGTCATAGTTATGCCTGAAGGACTTGATCCCGATGATGTAATAAAACAAGAAGGCGCAGAAAACTTTAGAAAAAAATATTTGGAAAAAGCGTTGTCTTTAATGCAATATAAGCTTGAAGTTTTGAAAAAAGACTTTGACCTTAATACGGCAGATGGAAAATCCAAGTACGCTGTTAGGGCTGTAGCAGAAGCTTCAAAACAAAAAGATTATGTTTCCATAGAAGCAGCACTCAAAATTATTCAAAAAATTACGGGCTATACCTTCGAATCTTTAAAAGCGCAGCTTAATATGTCGGTAGAAGGCGTAAAACCTATTTTGGTTGAAGAAAAAAAGGATAATTTACAGCTAAAAGCTATAAAATATCTTTTGTGGGCAATCATAAATAATAAAGATTATGCTCACAAAGATTTCAGGCTAGATAAACTGCCTTTAAATGATTTTTATAAGAAAGTATATAGCTTTGCAAAATCTGGTAAAGATATAAAAACAATATATCTTGAATTTGATGAAAGCCTTCATAATGATTTGGGCGAAATTTTGGATTTTGGTGAACAGTATTCACACGACCCCATAGTTCAAAAAGAATATTATGACGGTTATTATTCTCAATTGCTATTAGAAGTGTTGGAAAAAGACAGAACGCAATTGAGTAAGGATTATGAAGTTGAGACAGATGAAACTAAAAAGCGAGAAATATTAGATGAGTTGAAAAAACTTATAGAAAAGATAAGCCAAATCAAAACCAAAGGAGTATAAATATTTAATGCAGGTAAACCTTAATGAAAAACAAAAACAAGAAGTTGAGCGGCTGATATCTTTGGGCAAAACCAAAGGTTATTTGACATATGATGAAATAGCCGCAAGATTTGTAACAGAATTTGAAGCTAGTGCAGAAATGATGGACGAAGTCTTGAAACTGATCAATGACGAAGGCGTCCAAATACTAGAAAATATTACTCAGATTGATAATGATGATGAAGATATTGACAAATTAATGCGTGATGTAAGCGTAGATGACCCTGTCAAAATGTATCTTAAAGATATAGGCAAGGTTCCTTTGCTTACTGCTGAAGAAGAAACTCGTCTTGCTAAGTTAATGGCAGAGGGTGATGAAGACGCAAAAAACAAGTTGAGCGAATCTAACCTTAGATTAGTTGTCAGCATTGCAAAAAGATATGTTGGCCGTGGAATGCAATTTTTGGATTTGATTCAAGAAGGCAATCTGGGACTCTTAAAAGCCGTAGAAAAATTTGATCATACAAAAGGCTTTAGATTTTCAACATATGCAACATGGTGGATTAGACAGGCAATAACCAGAGCTATTGCCGATCAAGCACGCACCATAAGAATTCCCGTACATATGGTGGAAACCATTAATAAACTCATAAGAGTTACAAGACAGCTATTGCAATCTTTGGGAAGAGAACCTACTCCTGAAGAAATAGCAGAAGAAATGGGAATTTCGGTAGAAAAGGTTAGGGAAATCCAAAAGATAGCTCAGGATCCTGTTTCTCTGGAAACACCTATTGGTGAAGAAGAAGATAGCCATTTGGGCGATTTCGTTCCTGATGAAAATGCAGTTTCGCCTTCTGAAATGGCCGAAATTTTGGATGCACGCGACAGAGTAAGAAAAGAACTTGAGGCTTTGACAGCAAGAGAACAGCAGGTTTTAAGATTGAGATATGGTATCTATGATGGACACCCCAGAACACTTGAAGAAGTTGGCAAGGTGTTTAATGTAACAAGAGAAAGAATAAGACAAATAGAAGCCAAGGCATTAAGGAAACTTCGCAATATTTCCAAGAGCCAAAAACGTCTTAAAGATCTAAACGGATGAAGCTGCCCAAACGACTTCAATCAATTGCTGACATAATTAAATATCAGGAAACTGTTGCCGATATAGGAAGCGATCATGGAAAGTTGTCTGTTTATTTGATAAAAAACGGACTTGCCAAAACAGTTTATGCGACTGATATAAGCGCTCCGTCATTATATAAAACAAGGATTTTGGCGGATGAAAGCGGGGTAGGAAATAATATTGTCACATTGGTGGGTGATGGTTTGCACCCCTTAAAAGATCATAGCTGCAAGATTGATTTGGGTATCATTGCAGGAATGGGCGGATATGAAATCATAAAGATTTTACAGACTGACACCGATTTTATTCAACATTATATTTTATCGCCGCAGCGTAATACATCCGTTTTACGAAAAAAGCTCAACGACTTTGGCTTCAAAATAATTAGAGATTTTATTGTGTTGGATAAAGCGAAGTTTTATGATATTATAGAAGTTGTCAAAGGTTATCAAAATTTATCTCAAGAACAAATAGAATGGGGAATAGATAATCTAAAAAATCCCACTAAAGACTTTTTGATATATTTGGATAAAAAAATTAAGATTTTGGAGCAAGCACTAAAACTTGCATCAGAAGAACAAGGAGGGATAATAAAAGCTAATTTAGAAAAGACAATGAAATTAAGAGAAGAACTTGGCAAGGAGGACTAATATGAATTTAGCTAAAATTTTGGCTTATCAAGAACAGGATATGCAATTAAGACGTTTAGAGCTTACCATTGAGCAAAGCAAGGATTTTGCAATTGCTGAGCAAGCAAAATCTAAATTTATTAATCTTGGGAATATAGCCAAAACCACGGAGAGCAATGCTGGAATTTTATATAAAAATTATAAAAAGCTTGAAAGCTATGTAGGCACCGTTTCTTCAAAGATCGACGAATTAGAAAAAGTGCTGGAAATGGAACTTAGCGATGAAAATTTGCAAAAAGTCGGCGCTCAAATAAAAAAGCTTATGGATAATCTCAATGCAGTTGAAAGAGAACTAAACAATATGCCCAAGAGCATTGATGAGCTTTTGAAAAAGAATGAAGAAGCAAGAAAACAAGGCGCTAATATGAGACATACATTTAATGAGGCGAAAAAAAGATTTGATGCGTTAAAGAGTGAAGTTCAACCGCAAATTGACGAGTACAAAAAGAAATTAGCGCAGCTTGCTAAGGATATAGATAAGGACTTGTTTTTAAAATATCAAAGTTTGAGAAAAGACAAGGTTTTACCTGCTTTTGTAAATGTTATTGACGGTAATCGTTGCGGAGGTTGCCGAATGGAACAATCAATGGCGGCTATTGCAAAACTCAAAGAAAAAGGAATTATAGAATGCGAGTCCTGCCGAAGAATTATATATATTGAAGATTAAATATTTATAAAGATAAATAGTTAA
>DATCJR010000009.1 GCA_036562685.1 Clostridia bacterium
TAATTTTAGATTCGTGAATACCTTTTCGCTCAAAATGATGATGAATCGGCGCCATCAAAAAGACTCTTTTTCCGCCTGTTATTTTGAAATAAACGACTTGAATAATGACGCTTAAGCTGCTCAAAACAAACATAACACCTATTATCGGCATAAGCAATTCGGTTTTAGAAAATACTGTAACGCAGGCTACCGCGCCGCCCAAAGCCAGTGAACCTGTATCACCCATAAAGATTTTGGCAGGATAACTGTTAAAAATAAGATAACCCAAAACCCCGCCCAAAACAGCCGCGCCAAAAACCACCTGATCAATATACTCATTGATGACCTGTTGATTAATGCCTTCTTCAGTTAGATGATTTATATATAACAGCTGTATAACACATATAAAAAACATATATAGCATTGTTACGCTGCCTGCTAATCCATCTAGTCCGTCAGTCAAATTAACGCTGTTGGTTATAGCAAGAAATATAAAAATTACAAAAGGTATTATGAATACGCCCAGATTAATTTCGTAAGAAGTAAAAGGAATAAAAATATTAGTACCTATAGACGGATTTCTATATATATAAATAGAAATAATAAGCGCAATGAGTGTTTGCGCAATAATCTTTTGATAGGCTTTGAGTCCGAGATTTCGTTTAAATTTTATTTTTATAAAGTCGTCCAGTCCGCCCACTACGCCATAAGCCACCATTACTGCCACAGACATTAAAGCCGCCCCATGGAGCCTTGAAAAAAGCATAGCAACAACCACAGCCAAGATAAATGCTATACCGCCCATAGTAGGAGTGCCTTGCTTGTTAAGATGATTATCTACATAATGTAATATGGTTTGACGGGCTTTAAATTTATTGACAACTTTGATTACAAACGGAGTTAATAAAGCCGATATCAAAAAGGCTACTATCAATGCAATTAAAGCTTGCAATATAATCTTAATCAAGTTTTACTCCGCACTTGTTAATTTTTTTACTACTTCCAAATCAGAAAAAGGATATTTGACTCCCTTAATTTCCTGATACGGTTCATCGCCTTTTCCCGCTATCAAAACAATATCGTCAGGGCATGCCATCATTAAAGCATGCTTAATAGCCTCTAGTCTATCAGTGATACAGACATAAAGACCTTTTGTTTCATTTGCGCCTTGCACAATATCATTGATTATATCGTCCGGATCTTCTGATCGAGGATTGTCGCTTGTTATAACAGTATAATCGGATAATTGACATACCGTTTTGCCCATTTTGGGACGTTTATCCTTGTCGCGGTCCCCTCCGCAACCGAACACTGTAATTATTTTGCCCTTGCAAAACTCTTTTATGCTACGCAGGATGTTGTTAAGACCATCTGGAGTGTGGGCATAATCTATTATGATCTGCTTGCCGCCGCCTACATAAGTTTCAAACCTGCCTTTAACCATTTTCAGATTGCTTATTCCTGCCGCAATGTCTTGAATACTGACATTGAGAAGATAGCATGTAAGAGCAGCACACAGCGAATTATACATATTAAATCTGCCTGGAAGTCGAAAGTTTATTTCATACAGCTTGTCAAACATATTAATGACAAATTTTAATCCATTTATATCAGATGTATAATCTATTCCAAAAGCATCGGCAGGGTTTTGGCAACCGTATGTAAAACATGCGATATTCCCTTGGCAGCAAATCTGTCTGCCTAATTCGTCATCAGTATTAACTACGGCGATTTTTGCATGCTCAGGAGTGAAAAACAAAGACTTTGCCTGTTTGTAATTTTCCATGGTTTTGAAAAAATCCAAATGGTCCTGGGTGCAATTAGTAAGCACCGCGATATCAGCGACTATTCCATCCATTTTTCTTAGTGCAAGAGCATGCGCAGAAACTTCCATCACTACCCAGTCTGTATGGCAGTCAGCCATACGCCTAAAAATTGAGTGAAGCTCTATCGGATCAGGCGTGGTAAGCAAAGGCGGATATTTTTGACCGTCAATAATAATTCCAGATGTACCTATCAACCCAACCTTTTTTCCCGCAGCTTCTCCTATGCTTTTAATAATATATGTAGTAGTGGTTTTCCCGTTTGTGCCCGTTATACCGATCAGCTTCATAGACTTAATGGGATTTCCAAAAAAATTAGATGATATTATTGCCATTGAGCTGCGAACATCTTCAACTATGACCTGAGTGATATCAAGATCAGAAAAAACACGCCTGCATATAATTGCTGCAGCACCATTTGTTACTGCATCATAAACAAAATTATGTCCATCAAAATTTTGGCCTTCCAAGCAAAAAAACAATCCGCCTTTTGTTACGGCTTGGCTGTTATGAAAAAGACCGGTTATTTCCACATCCAGTCCGATAATTTCTTTTGCTTGAATACCGATTAAAAGTTGAGATAATTTCATAGGTTTTTTCCTTATCTTTTTTTATTATTTTAAATACATATCATTCAAAAAACCTTTTGATTTGTGTCGGATTTTTTCCTTTTGTGCTAAAGATTTCAGCCTATTTCTTTGGCTAGATTTCTATATTCAATTAATATTTGAGTGTAAGCATACTTGATTTCAGAAGATAATTTTTGCTTTTGAACAGTATTTATCAAAGAATTAAGCGTAGTCAACATACTAAGCATTGCAGTTTTTATGCGTATATGTTCCATTCTGCTATTATCTTTGGTCAGTTGGGTGTATTCATCTATATGGGCTTTTAGACTATCATAAGTCAGCTTTATATCCTGCAAGACTGCTACATCCGTAGTCTGACCTTTGTCTAACAAAATGCTATGTTCATATAACTTTTTGTATATTGCGTCCCATTTTGACAGAGATTCTTCAACAGCTTGTTTTATCTTTTTGTCCGAAAAGTTTAATGATATAGCTGGAATACTAATAATATATTTTGAAGAAGCATATTGCGTCGTATTGGCTATAACCGTCAAAGCTTGTTCTTCCTGCGGATAAACACCTGCAATTATTCGGTAAGAACCGTCAACAATGATATATCCTGCTCCGCCCAATTCTTTTATGGCATTAGAAGCATTTTTGGCTTCGCTTTCTGTTATATAACTGCCTATTTGCACTGCGTAATAATCTGTT
>DATCJR010000010.1 GCA_036562685.1 Clostridia bacterium
TATTGATTCTACTACGCTCGCTGCCTGCTTGCTCGCTTGAGGAATTTCTTTGTTTTTTACAAGATTCTTTTCAAAGGCATTTCTAAATGTGTCGAATTTATCAACTTCTTTTTCAGTGCCCTGATTAGCCACAGGCTCAGATGTTTTGCTCATACTTTTCTCCTTTTTCCATAGTAATGATAGTAAGCGGTAGTACAATACTATGCTTGTCCCTAGTATATCAAATTTTCATATATAATTCAATTTATCTGCCAAATTATTAGTCAAATAAGTATAACAAAATCTTATAGTAAAAAAAACTATAAAAAAACCGTCATACAAAATTATGACGGTTTATTGATCTAAAAGTTATGTTTTACGCTGTAGTTAGGCGCTTCTTTGGTTATTAATATATCGTGAGGATGATTTTCTACCAAGGTTGCACCAGTTATTTTTATAAACTTTGCCTCTTTTCTCAAAGTATCAATATCCTTGGTACCACAGTATCCCATTGCTGATCTCAAGCCGCCAACCAATTGGAATACAATCTCTGATAATGTACCTCTATAGGGAACTCTGCCTTCAACACCTTCGGGTACCAGCTTGGATGCATCTTCTTGGAAATATCTGTCTTTTGAACCTTTTGCCATTGCACCCAATGAACCCATTCCTCTATATGTCTTAAAGTTTCTGCCTTGATATATTTCCATTTCTCCAGGACTTTCTAATGTTCCTGCAAAAAGACTTCCTACCATAATCGCACTGGCTCCTGCACCTAATGCCTTAGGAATATCGCCAGAGTATTTTATACCGCCGTCGGCAATAATTCTCTTACCATATTTTTCAGCTTCTTCGGCACAGTCCATAATAGCGGTAAGCTGAGGAACACCTACGCCTGTTACTACACGAGTAGTGCAAATAGAACCAGGACCTATTCCTACTTTGACTATATCAGCACCTCTTTCGATCAAAGCCTTGGTAGCCTCTGCCGTAGCAACATTGCCTGCAATAATAGTAATATCAGGAAATAAATTCTTTATTTGTTCAACTTGCTTTAAAACTCCAGCACTATGACCATGTGCGGTATCAATAGCCAAAACGTCAACCTTAGCAGCAATTAATGCTTTTACTCTGTCAAGAGTATCAGGAGCAGTTCCGACCGCAGCACCTACTAACAACCTTCCGTTGATATCTTTTGCTGCATTGGGATATTGAATATTTTTTTCTATATCCTTTATTGTAATAAGCCCTTTTAGATTAAAATCTTTATCAACAATGGGCAACTTTTCAATACGATGTTTGCCCAAAATCTGCTGAGCTTCTTTCAATGTAGTGCCTACTGGTGCAGTAATAAGATTATCTTTGGTCATTATATTTTTTATAGGCTGATTAAAATTGGTTTCGAATCTCAAATCTCTATTAGTAAGTATGCCTACTAATTTTCCATTATTGGTAATAGGCACACCGCTTATTTTATACTTTGCCATAAGCGCTAGAGCATCGCTAATCAAATCATCGGGATGAAGATAAAAAGGATCAGTTATAACTCCGTGTTCGCTTCTTTTTACCTTGTCAACATGCTCTGCTTGAGTATCTATAGGTAAATTTTTATGTATAATACCTATACCGCCTTCTCTTGCAATAGCAATAGCAAGCTTATATTCAGTGACTGTATCCATCGCCGCACTCATCAAAGGAATATTTAATTTGATTTTAGGTGCCAGCTGAACTGATGTGTCAACATCTTTAGGCAAAACAGACGAAGCTGCAGGTATTAATAACACATCATCGAATGTCAGTCCTTCTTTGATTATTTTGTTCATTTATAAATTACTCCTTTGTTATATAAAAACTTTAATAAATTTCATTAACCATCCAATCATCTTTTAATATCGCATATAAATATTCATCATGCCATTCTTCATGAATAAATCTGCGACCAATAAAATGACCTTCTCTTTTCATGCCCAGCTTTTCCATAACATGATAAGATGCTTGATTTTGGCTATCGCAAGTTGCTATGACGCTATGTGCATCCAAACACTTAAATGCAACATAACATAAAGCACGAGCAAGTTCTGTAGCGTAGCCCTTTCCCCATGCTGACTTTTTAAGGCAATAGCCTATCATATATTCTTTATCTCTTTTACTTTCAATATACAGACCGCAGCCACCAAGCAATTCATTATTTTCTTTCAAAACAACTGCGTGTTCACCTACAAAATTATTATCACTTTTTTTGCGCCCTTTAATGGCACGCGCTAAAAATCTTTTTGTGTCATAATATGAATTAGGTCCCCAGGGCATAAACCTGCAGACCTCTTCATCAGATGAATATTGATGCACAACGGAAAAATCGTCTTTTTTAAACGGACGTAAAATCAATCTTTTGGTAAATATTATTTTATCTTTAACACTTATTTCCATAGTCAAAAATAAATATAAATTTTTACTATTTTATCACAAGTATACAGTTTTGTCAAAAATTATTCTATTATTGTTTGTTTGCTCATATATTTATAGAGAATTAAATTCTGAGGTAATTTATGAAAAAGGTATCCATATTATTTTTATTGCTTATTTTTACTCTTTCGCTAATAAATATTGGCTGTTCAAATAAAATACCTTCCGAAGTTAAAAATAATCTCTCAGAGATAAGAACAAATATATATGAAGCAAACAATGACAACTTATCCGTAAACATAATAACAGGCGAAAGAGAAGATCCTTATGTGCTAAACGGCACTGCACAAGGTATGACCGAATATACAGTAATAACTATAACACCTGAAAATCCCGATAATATCTCAGCCGATATAACATATAACTATATTTTAAAAACAGGCAAAAAAGATTATAGCGGCACATTTACCTTGCATCCATTTGGCAACAGTTATGCCGCTGAAATTGCTCAAAAAATCAATGTTAGAAGTCTAGAAATACAAGTAACCGCAAGCAAAGACGATTGGAATTTTAATGAAACCCTCGTATTAGAATCAATTCTGACAGAGAATATGATAGGCTGGGAAGATGCTCTTTTAGTCGGCATGGATGCGCTTGAAAACGCAATATCAAGCATGTATGATAAAAAAACTTTAAAAGCAGAAGTTTATGTAAAGCTGTTATGCGATCCATTAGGAAAAACAACTGATCATTACTGGTATGTAGCTTTTGCAGATGGAAAGAAAATTGCTTCAGTTTTGATCGATCCTGTAAGCAAAGAAGTTCTTGCTGTGAGAGAAGAATAGCTTATAATTTCGCCCCAAAAAACCATCAA
>DATCJR010000011.1 GCA_036562685.1 Clostridia bacterium
TTTGGGACATTGTTATACTACAGTTAGTTGCGATGCTATAGCAAGATTTAAAAGACTTCAAGGCTATGATGTCTATTACCTCACAGGCACAGACGAACACGGTCAAAAAATCGAAGAACGAGCAAAAGCAAAAGGCGTAACTCCCAAGGAGTTTGTGGACAAACTTGTAGAGGACATAAAAAAGCTTTGGCAGCTTCTTGATATTGATTATACCAAGTTTATAAGAACTACTGACGAAGACCATGAAAAAGCGGTCGCTAAAATATTCACCAAATTATACGAAAAAGGCGATATATATAAATCAACTTATGAAGGCTGGTATTGTACGCCCTGTGAATCATATTGGACGCAATCTCAGCTTGTGGACGGCAAGTGCCCTGATTGCGGACGAGAAGTTAAACTTACCAAGGAAGAAAGCTACTTTTTTAGATTGTCCAAGTATCAGGACAAAATAACCGAGTTATTGACTAAAACGGACTTTTTGCAACCTAAAAGCCGCGTTAACGAAATGGTCAATAACTTCCTAAAGCCTGGTCTTACAGACTTGTCGGTATCGCGTACAAGTTTCAAGTGGGGCGTTCCCGTTCCTTTTGATAATGACCATGTTATATATGTTTGGATTGACGCTCTTTCCAATTACATCACAGCACTTGGATATGGTTCAGATAATGAAGAAACGTTCAAGACATATTGGCCTGCAGATTTACACATGATGGCTAAAGAAATCGTTAGATTCCATTCTATTATATGGCCGGCAATTTTAATGGCATTGGATCTTCCTTTGCCCAAAAAAGTTTTTGGTCATGGCTGGCTTTTGTTTGAAGGTGACAAGATGTCTAAGTCTAAAGGCAATGTAGTTGATCCGTTTATTTTGGTTGATAGATACGGTCTTGACGCCGTTAGATATTATCTTTTGACAGCGTTGCCTTTTGGATCTGATGGAATATACAGCAACGAAGCGTTTATCACTAAAGTCAATACTGATCTAGTCAATACCTTAGGCAATCTTGTTAGTCGTACCATTGCTATGGCTGAACAGTATTTTGACGGTGTTATTCCTGCGCCTTCACTAAAGACCGAGCAGGATGATTTTCTTGTCAATAACATAAAAGGAATTTATGACAAGGTAAGTGCATTACTAGAAAACCTAGAAATCAACAAGGCTGTTGAAGAAATCATTAAGCTTTGCGAGCATGCCAACAAATATATTGACGAAACTGCACCTTGGAAACTTGCAAAAGAGCCTGACGGAAAAGAAAGATTAAGCACAGTTATATATAATCTTTGCGAGTGCATAAGAACTATTGCGGTTGTTTTTCAACCGTTCTTGACACGCACTCCTGATAAAATTTTCCAGCAATTGGGAATAACAGACAACAGTCTAAAGTCATTTGACAGTGCAGGCAAATTCCCTGAACAATTAATCGGATCTAAAGTTCATAAGACCGAAATTTTGTTCCCTAGACTCAATCTCCAACGCGAGTTAGACGAGCTATCTAAGTTATAATAGAAGGCAAAAATGCTTATTGATACTCACGCTCATCTTAACGATGAAACTTATGTAAATAATTATAAAGATATAATTAATGATTTGCCTAAAAGCAATATCGGCAGAATAATTTGCGCAAGCTACGATATACCATCATCAATTTGCGCGCAAAAAATAGCGTCTGAATTTGATATGGTATATTTTTCGGCGGGCACTCATCCGCATTATGCAAAAGACTTTACATCAGAAGATTTGGAGTTTTATAAGTCTTTAAAAGATGAAACCAAGCTTGTAGCTTTTGGCGAAATCGGGCTTGATTATCATTATGATTTTTCTCCTAAATCAAGCCAGCTGTCCGTATTTTCGTATCAGCTTGAAGCAGCATATGAAATGGGCTTGCCTGTAATTGTTCACAGCCGTGAAGCCTATGACGACACCCTAAAGATTTTGGATGATAATGCAGAGTGGACTAAAAACGGCATTTTGATACATTGCTTTTCTGGCACTCTAGACTATGCCCAAGAATTTTTAAAACGTGGCTTTTATCTTTCTTTTGGCGGTGCGATCACTTATAAAAACAACAAAACAGCGTATGATGTTTTGAAAAATATATCTTTAGACAATGTGGTATTAGAAACTGATTGTCCTTATCTGACACCCGTTCCTTATAGAGGCAAAGTCAATGAGCCCAAATACGTCAATCTTGTAGCTCAAAAGATAGCCGAATGGAAAGGGCTTTCTAAAGAAGAAGTTGAAGATATTACCACAAAAAATGCATTTAGATTTTTTAGCAAAATGAAATAATGCAATGCAGGATATAATCCCTAATGAATAATTTTGTATATAAATTTGCCGATAAGCTTTATATAAACCTTACCAACAGATGCAGTAATAACTGTACATTTTGCCTAAGAAATAACGGCGACGAGGTGGGGGGATATTATCTTTGGCTAGATCGTGAGCCTACAGCGCTAGAAGTTATAGACATTCTCAAAAAAGAAGATGTTAAGAAATATCCAGAAATAGTTTTTTGCGGATATGGAGAGCCTACATACAGGATTAATGAAATCGAAGAAATCGGAAAATATCTGAAAAGCCAAGGCGCTACCACCAGGCTTGACACCAACGGACAAGGCAATCTAATTAACGGTTTCAATATAGTACCTAAACTTATTAACGCTATTGACAAAGTCAGCATAAGTCTTAATCAGCATAACGCAAAAGAATATGACAAAATATGCTTAAGCGAGTTTGGCGAAAAAGGCTTTGACGCTATGATTGAATTTGCAGTTATGTGCAAAAAGGCTGGGCTTAAGACCAGATTTACGCTAGTAGATGTTTTAGAAAAAGATGATAAAATTAAGTGCAAAGATTTGGCCGACAGCCTTGGAATAGATCTAGAAATCAGAAGTTATATAAAATAATCTTTTTAGACATATTAAAATTCATTAGTTTCAACTTACTTAATTAGCCGTGTCTTACTTACTTAGTTTGACCTTACTTATTGTGTTTTTTTGTTCTTCACATTGATTCATTATATTTTAATATGATATAATGGGGCAATCTAAGAAGGACATTTTTTTATGAATATAAGAACAAAAGCCTTACAAAGGATTAATATAATTTCTCTAATAGTTAACACTTTGCTTGCAGTTATGAAAGTAATTACAGGATTTATAACTATGAGCTCTGCAGTCATGGCAGATGGCGTTCACAGTTTGTCCGATATAGGAACTACCATTATAGCAATGTTTGCAGTCGGCTTTAGCAAAGAAGAAAGCGATAAACGTCATCCTTACGGACACGAGCGCATAGAGTTTGTTATAAGTCTTATTATCGCCTTTATATTAATAATTACCGCGGTTAGCTTTTTGATAAATTCTATAGAGGGTTTATTTGATCCCACTTCTGTTATAAAGCATCTTAACGTATCCATAATTGTTATGGTGGTTTCTGTCTTATTCAAAGAAGGGCTTTATCAGATATCCATGAGAGTAGGCAAAAAATACGAATCTGAAGCTATAAAAGCTGCCGCTGTTGATAACCGTACAGACGCATTGAGTTCTATTGCTGTACTTATTGGTCTTATTTTTGCCGCTTTTAATATATCATTTATGGAAGAAGTGGCTTCTATTGTTGTAGCAGGAATAATCTTGTTTGAGGCAATCAAGATTATTATCGACAGTTCTAAGCAATTAATCGACAGTTCAGTGGGTGAAGAAATCGAAAACAAGATAAGAGAAAGCACAATGAAAAAGACGGACGTTTTAGCGATAGAAAGCCTAAAGACCAGAAAATTTGGAAACCGTCTTTATGTGGATATAGATATAATAGTGGATAAGAACTTAAGCTTTGAAAAAGCGCATGAAATAAGCCATAGCGTACATGACATTATTGAAAAAGAATTTAATGCTAAGCATGTGCAAGTCCATACCAGCCCTTCAAAATAAATACTCTGTCTGATATAATATTGATATGCACATATGTTAATATCAATATGTGCATATATGTGCTTTTATCCATAGCTGTTTTCGGACATTATTTTAGTTGAAATCTAAATTTGCTTATAAAAATCAGTTATGTTAAAATTAAAAAGGTGAACTAAATTGGTAGTTTTTAATAATGATTGGGATGAATATTTGGCTGGAGAATTCAAAAAAGAATATTATCTCAAGATACGCGAATTTTTAAAATCAGAGTATTCAAAGCATACTGTTTATCCTAACATGTATGATATTTTTAATGCGCTAAAAACCACGCCTTTAGATAAAGTAAAAGTAGTATTGCTTGGACAAGATCCTTACCACAATGAAGGACAGGCACATGGAATGTGTTTTTCTGTAAAACCCAATGTAGAAATTCCGCCGTCACTAAAAAACATCTTTTTGGAATTACATAATGATTTGGGAGCAAAAATTCCTGACAATGGCTGTCTTATAGAATGGGCAATGCAGGGAGTATTGCTTTTGAACACTGTGTTGACTGTAAGAGCAGGTATGGCAAACTCGCACAAAAACATAGGCTGGGAAATTTTTACAGATTATGTTATCAAAACAATAAACGACCAAAAGCAAAATGTAGTTTTTTTGCTATGGGGCAATAATGCAAAAAGCAAAAAGCCCTTAATAGATGGCAATAAGCACCTTATTTTGGAAGCCGCACATCCTAGTCCGCTTTCGGCTTTTGCGGGATTTTTTGGATGCTGTCATTTTTCCAAAACCAATCAATACCTGTCTGAGCATAATATAGAGCCAATTAACTGGCAGATTTCAGACAAGGCAGATAATAAGTATTTATACATGGTGAAATAATGAGCGTTTTAATTAAAACCAAAGTTTTAGTTCAAAACAAAGGCCGATTACTTGTTCTTGCACGATCAGATAAAGACAGCGGCATTCAATATGATTTTTTAAGCTGCGAAATTCAGAATAAAGATAATATTCAATTAGAAATCTCTAAACTAGTTCAAAAACAAATTCATATAAAGCCCAAAAGCTGCAAGTTTTTTTTCAATATGCCTCTTAATAGCGCAAGCAAAAGTTCTTTTATAACTCTTTATTATATTTGCGAAATAGATGCTGATGTTTTGAAAATAGAATCTGATTATGACAGCTATTACTGGCTGGAAATCGAAGATATAATTGCGCAACCTGTTTTGCCCTCATGGATGAAGGGCGCAGCATTGTTATTGTCGAGAAAACTTAAAGCTCAACGCCAAAAAGAAGAATATAATCAAGTTTATATATCCGAAGTTTTGAAAGCATTGGGAGCGAAAAAGACACAAAGAGCCAAATCAATAAGCTTTTCTATAAATAATAAGATATTATGCTTAATTAATAATGACGTAATTGAAGTGTTGTATGAAGAAAAGTTAAAACCTGATTTTGAATATAAGGTTATAGTAAAAAAAGGCAATCAATGGCTTCAAATAGAAAAAAGCACGTCAGAAATTGATAAACTAAAGCAATATTTAATAAAAATTATTAATTCTTAAGTTTTTTTATTTTATTTTCGATAGTTAGTCTTTGGTTTTATTAATAATGAAAAATTTTAAAAATTAATGTTATAATAGTAATATAAATATTTTTTAAAAGGATGTATTAATGTATTTTATTCATGAAAGCAAACCTAAAAAAAAATGGGGCTTGATTATAGCGATTGCAATAGTGCTTAGTATTTTATTGGGCATTTTTGTAACTTTTGCAGTTTTCAAAGTCATGCAACCTGAACGTGTTCCTGGCAAGATTATTCAAAAAACGGCAGTTCAATATAATGTTTCAGACGATGCAGTAGTCACGATTGCTCAAAATAATTTGCCTTCAGTGGTAGTAATAGAAACAAGAGGCGGTTCTGAAGTTTATTCAGGTTCAGGTTTTATAGTCGGTTATGTTGAAGATACTACTCATAACGCTACATATCCTATAATAATGACCAATTACCATGTTATTAGTGCTGCTGCTGAAAAAAATGGATATAAGATTTTTATTAAGTTGTTTGACAAAGCAGATTTCTTTAAATCAAACGCCGAAATAATCGGTTTTGATTCAAAAATAGATATAGCTGTTTTAAAATTAAAAGTAGATTTGCAGGATGTTGAGCAAAGAGTTGTCGAATTTGGTAATAGCAGAGGATTGCACTATGGACAAAGAGTAGTCGCAATAGGCAACGCTTTGGGCGGGGGCTTGAGTGTTACAGCGGGTGAAATCAGCATACCCGAAGTAATACAAGAAATCACTTTGGATAACTCTAATGCCAATCAAACAATCCAGCATTTGATTCAAACTAGTGCTGCTATAAACTCAGGCAACAGCGGCGGTGTTTTGCTTGATATGTCAGATAATGGTAGAGTTATAGGCATTAATACATATAAGCTTATTGCAGATACCAAAGGGGACGTAAATATACCTGCGGATAATGTAGGGCTTGCTGTTCCTTCCAATATGGCAAAGGCAATTTTAGATTATATAAAAAGCTCAAGCAATAATTTTAAGAACTATATAGGCGAAGTTTCTACTGATAGAACATGGGGACTTAATTTATATAATCTTGAAGCAGGATTGGACAGTGAAAATAATAATATTATAAGGACTGCTCAAGAAATTAAATTTGGACAGAAAGTTATAGCAAAAGGCAAAACAATAACCAAGATAAATGGAATAGAGATAAGCAGTTTACATAAAGGTATGTATGTTCCTTCCCCATCTATTTTTACTGAACTTGAACTATATTACGGTTCAAACGCTGATTCAGGACTGCAAGAAAATAAATTTTATAACTTAAATTTGACTATAGATGGCGAAGACTTTAAAATACCTAATCTTTATCTTCAGAGAGAAATCTCTTGGATGAATGAATTTTTAAAATAAATAAAAGATAATTGATATTTTTTAATTTTAATTAATCGATTGTCTTTTTATATGTTATAATATATAATAGTTAGGGTTTATACCGTCTGCTACGGAGGAAAAAATGGAAGAAAATATTATATTTGAAAAAGTAAAGGATGTTTTAACTCGTCAATTGAAAATAAAAGATCCTGCCAAAATTACTATGGAATCGGATATAGTTGCTGATTTTAATGCAGATTCGATAGATGTAATTGAAATGCTTATGGAACTTGAGGATACTTACAACATTTCAGTTCCTAGCGAAAAAGCATTGGAAATGAAAAAGGTTAAGGATTTGGTTGCATTTTTGAGTACAGTTATTAAGTAACTCTAATTTTGCATTAAATTAAAATTTGATTAAAAATGTCTTATTAAGGCTTAGGTGTATTTACCGAGCCTTTTTTTTGTGCTAACATGTATATGTAAAAAACATATATGTGTAGGTGGAAAGCTTATGAAAAAAAGTATTAAGATATTTTCAGTTACATTAATTACTTTGTTATGTTTTGGCATTTTTGCTTCATGCGGACTGTCAATAGATTTTATAAAAGACAAAAACAAAGGCATTGGAAATTTTTCATACAATATCAAAGATGAAGAACCTTCAAAATACTCTTATTCAAGCACAGCAGAAATGCTAAATGCTGTATTGAAAGGAACGACAGAGATTGTTTTGAATTATCAATATACAACTTATGATTTTTGGAGAAGACCTTCAAAAGTTTCTGGTTCTTCAAGCGGAAGCGGATTAATTGTAGGAAAAACTGATAATGGATATCCTATAATTATTACCAATTACCATGTTATTCAATATGCTTTTCTTGATACCAAAGTAGATTATGAAATCTATGTAAAATTGACTGATAAAGCTTCTTATTATTCACAGCAAGTAACAATACTTGGCTATGATGCCGATATGGATATTGCAATATTATTACTAGAAAAAGAATTAAGTGATATTGATGATCGTGTTTTATCATGGGGAAACAGCAGAGCGGTCTATAGAGGAGAAGAAGTATATGCAATTGGAAATGCTTTGGGATATGGTTCATCTCTTACTAAAGGTATTATAAGTATTTCAGAAGAAATTCTTTTATATGATGATAACGATACTAATGATGAATCGGACGATATTTATAAACATGTAATAAGACATGATGCTTCTATTAATTCAGGCAACAGCGGCGGCGTTTTGGTTAATGCTTTGGGTGAAGTAATTGGAATTAACAGCTATGGATATCTAACAAACGATAACGTAGCTGCAGAAAATATGAGTCTTGCAATTCCGTCTAATATGGCTAGAGCAATTTGTGATTATGTTTTACTAAATTATGAAGGCCAAGCAATAGATGCATCAGTTGCAAGAGAAGATTTTAAACAGGTTTTGAGAGTAATTAATGCCGCTATGGATGAAGATGACAACAATATTTTGGTAGTTACTGAAGCTATTTCTACGCTTGGCTTACAAAAGAATGATGTTTTGCTAGAAGTCAATGGAATTGATGTAAATTATATGTTTTTTGACACTACCCAAATAGTAAGTCCTTCAATTCTCTTGGAGTTAAGCTATTATTACACTAAAGACGAAGTTACATCGTATGAATTAATTCTTAAGGTAAAAAGAAACGGACAAGAAAAAGAAATCCATACTGGTTATTATTATACAGAAGAATTTTTCCCAGTATGGTATAAAGAAATTCCGTTTAATTACGATCTAGCAGCATAGATTAGTAAAAAAGCCGCATCCAGTTTGATGCGGCTTAAATTTTATGCATTAACATTTTTGGAAGTTTTTTTAATTGAAAAGCAAAATTTGTTTTCTAGCAATCTAGCTTTTGAACAGCTGTTATATACCAAAAGTGAAAAGCTGTAATCAATGCAATGATGCGCCAATGTTATAAGTCCAACTTCTATCATAATGTAATAGATAGTTATTTCTTGATGATTAATTGCCATAAAGACGGCGACAACGATTATTTCTGCCACTGCATGAATTAAACCCGTCACAACTCCGCCTAAAGCGATATTTAGTCCTTTGGTGATAATTCCTTTTTTTATAGCAAATGCACCTGGAATTATAAAAACGATATGCGAAGCAGCTCTTAGAGCAACAATAGGCGGAGATTTCAAAAAGAAAGCAAGAGTTGTGCCTATGCAGCTCATTATTGCAGTATAAGGCGAAATAAACATTGCTATAATAATAGGTACATGTGAAAATAGTGTAAATGTAGTAAACGGCAATGTTATAGTCGGCATAAAATATGGCATAACAAAGCTAAGTGCAACCAAAACGGCTGTAATGGCAATGGTCTTGGTTTTATTTTTATTCATTATTTTATCCTTTAAAATTAAAAATTTTGTTTTCAAACTTTAGTCTATCATATTGCAAAATAATTTTCAAA
>DATCJR010000012.1 GCA_036562685.1 Clostridia bacterium
ATGCAGATATTTGTGTTTGCACCGATTTAGATGAAGTGTTTGAAAAAGGCTGGCGGCAAAAGCTTGAAAATGCCTGGCAAAAGGATATAAAACAGGCTAGATATCAATACAACTGGAGTCTTGATGAAAAAAACAGACCTGAAGTCTCCTTTTATAATTTTAAAATCCATTCGAGATTTGACTTTGTGTGGAAAAATCCTGTCCATGAATATTTAGAATATCAAGGACAGGATTACAAAGTCGTTTTTATTGAAGACTTAATACTCAATCACTATCCCGACAAAAACAAATCAAGAGCAAGCTATCTGTCCTTGTTGGAATTATCTGTAAAAGAAAACCCGCAGGATAGCAGGTCATGGTATTACCTTGGTCGAGAATATAAGCTTTTGGGGATGTGGGACAAAAGCATTAAGACTTTGAAAAAATATCTTGAATTAGATACATCGACATGGAAAGACGAGCGTGCAGCCGCATTGCGCGACATTGCAAAATGCTATCTGAATAAATCTGATTATAGTAATGCGTATCAATATTATTGGAAAGCAATTTATGAAAATCCATCAATACGTGAAACATATGCAGAGTTTGCCCAAGTCGCATATTATAATGAAGATTACTTAACGGTAGCAAATATGGCAAAAAAGGCGTTTAGAATAAAATCCAGATCAAAAAATTACATAAGCGAAAGTTTTGCATGGGATTGGACATTACCCGACATTGCCGCAATAGCATGCTATAATCTGAAGCAATATGATCAGGCATTAAAATATGCAAAAATTGCTTATGAACTTAATCCTGACGACCAAAGACTTAAAGACAATTATGAGTTTATAAAGTCAATTATCAAAAATTAGAATCTGATTAAAAAGACTTGTAACATATTTCATTAATTGAACAAAAACTATTTGTTATGTTATAATCCTATTTATATAGGAGTTAACATGGAAATTTTAAAAGTGGAATTTTCCACAGCTCAAGCATTAAACTTTGCGGCTATTAATAATGGTTTGCCGCTTATTAACGAATTGTTTATAGAAAATACTGCAGATAAGGATATTTTGGCGGTTGATATCAGCGTATCATCGACACAAGGTGTCATAAACAGCAGTACATATCATTTGGATGTATTGCCCAAAAATCTGAAAATAGATGTAAATACGCTCAAAATTGAAATTAATCAAAAGTACCTTTTATCTTTAGAAAATATAGAAGATTGCGAAATTGTTTTGAAAGTCTTGTCAGAAGGCAAAGAACTATATGTTCAGAAAAATAAAATAAAATTATTGCCTTTTGATTATTGGACAGGTGCTGAAGTTTATCCCGAGCTTACAGCCGCTTTCATAACCCCTAACAGCATAGATTCCAAAAAAGTACTACATGATGCTTTTGCTTATCTCAAAAAGTGGACCAAATCCAATAACTTTATTGCGTATAACGGTGAAGCCAATAGAGTATTATTGGAAGCGGCGGCGGTTTTTAATGGATTATGCGACCAAAAGATTGCACTTAATCCTATAATAACTGATAACCGAACTTTAGGGCTGCCTATAAGACTAGATAATGTCTTAAATTCTAAAACCGCAACTATAGCAGAAATTGCATTTTTGTATGCTTCGTTATTAGAAAATATCGGACTTAATCCCATTTTGGCGGTTTTTGAAAAGTGCTTTTTGGTAGGTGCATGGCTGGACGACAATACATTTGCGGACTGCATTAATGACGACATTGCCGAATTGTCCAAAAAATCAGCATTGGGCGAAATCTTTTTGATTGACCCGCAGTGTCTTGATTGGGATTTTGGACAAGATTTTGACAATGCCAAAATGTCAGCCAAGTCAAAACTTATTGACGATAACAATTTTTTGTTTTTTATAGATATCAAGCGATGCAGATTGAGCTATGTTTATCCTAATCCAAAGAGGTTTTTCACTCAAAACGGTTGGGATATAGAATACGAGCAAATAGAATCCACAGGTAAAAAGCCGCAAAGACTTAATGATAACAAGGTCTTGAATGTTGATGAAACACTGTCCAAGCAAAAATATTGGGAAAGAAAGCTGCTTGACCTTACACTCAAAAATTCGCTACTTAATTTTAAATTGACCAAAAATGTCTTGCCTGTTTTGGGCGATTCGTTAAAACATCTAGCGGACAGTTTTTGTAACGGTACAGAATATGATATTTTGCCAGTTATGAAAGAGGCCGAGAATCTTATCTTAAATTATGAGATTACAAGCGGGGCTAAGATATCAGAGAGCTATCATAAATTAATAGGCAAAGAGTTGACTCAGTCTAAGCTAAGAACAGCGCTTGACGAGAACAGTCTAAAAAGCACAATAACCAATATTTATAGAAAATACAAATACAGCATAGAAGAAAACGGTGTATGTACTTTGTATCTTGCTTTGGGACTTTTGAAATGGTATGAAGACGACATATCTGAACGTCCCTTGTACGCTCCGCTTGTTTTGATACCGCTTGATTTGGTACGAAAAAATGCCAAAAGATATATCATAAAAGCCCGTGATGATGAACCGTATTTTAACATCACTCTTTTGGAAATGTTAAAACAGCAGTATTCTTTGGAAACAGGCGGACTTGATCCTTTGCCTAGAACTACTCAAAATGCAATTGATGTTACTGCGGTATTCAATACAGTCAGAAAGCTCGTAATGAATCAGCCGCGATGGGATATCATAGAGGAAAGCTATATTTCCAATTTCTCCTTTTCGGGCATTGTTATGTGGTATGATATCCGCAACAGATTGCAGTCATTCCAAAAAACGCCCATTGTAAAAGGGCTGATGACTGGAATACCGTTTAACAAAACATCCTTAGAAATAAAAGATATAGACGAAAGATGGCTAAATGAAGAAATAATTCTGCCTATAGAAGCTGACAGTTCACAGTTGGAAGCTATATATTTTGCAAGCAAAAATATGAGCTTTGTTTTGCATGGTCCGCCGGGCACAGGAAAATCCCAGACAATAACCAATATAATCGCCAACGGACTTTTGAGAGGTCAAAGAATTTTGTTCGTTGCAGAAAAAATGGCGGCATTGTCGGTGGTTAAAAACAGACTTGAAGAAATCGGAATAGGCGACTTTTGTCTGGAGCTTCATTCTGACAAAACGGATAAAAAAGCAGTTTTAGAGAACTTAAGAAAGACAAGTGAAATCACCAAAGTATATGAGCCTGAAGATTTTAAGGCTACCAAAGAACGCTTGGAGAATACAAGAAAAACGCTTGCCTCTTATATGTTCAAGCTGCACCGTCAACAAAAGTTTGGTTTTTCTTTATCGCAGGCGATTAGCCAGTATCTTTCTTATGATTTTTTTGATCAGTTTGAATTTCCTAAAGAACTGATTGCTGATTTTGATAAAGAAAAGATAGAGTTTGTAGAATCAAGACTTCAAGAACTTATGGCTTTGGGAAAAGATATGGGTCATCCCTATGGTTCGGTTTTGGAACATATAGGACAGACCGAATATTCTCAAACGCTCAAAATAAAAAGCACTGCAGTTTTGAAAAAGTTTTTGGCTGACTTGAGCAGTCTAAGGGGATATACTGAAACTTTTAGCACAGCTTTAGATCTCAATAGAATAGACACATATCAAAAATTTGAAGATTTTATGCAGATATGTTCTTATCTGTCTCAAAGCCGTATTGAGTTTGGTTCGTTGGAAAAATTATCCAACAATGATCTTAACAAGCTTATTAGCCACGCAGAATTAGGAATAAAAACTCAAACAATAAAAAATGAATTAGAAAAAAGATATGATGTTTTTGCTTTCAAACCTGTATCGACTAAGCTTGCTTTAGAATATCGTGCGGCAAAAGGTTTGAAAAGATTTGCAAAAAAGAACGCAATATTAAAGGTTTTAAAGAAGGCGGCAAAAGCTGGTACCAAGTATAAAGAAAACTTTTTAGCGGATATAGAACAGGTTATTATATATCAGCAAAACGAAAGCACTCTTGAAAAAGGTAAGGAATTTTTAAATTCTTCGGTTTTGGAATTAACTCAAAAGGATTATTTATATATTCATGACAGTCTGACCAAATATATGGCTTATAGAGAATGCATGAGCCGTATGGCATTTAGCTCTGAAGATAAACAAAAACTGCATACGGTCATATTGCCTAAGACTCTCCAAGCTGATTATGAGAGTTTTAGAGCAACCAAAGACGAACTTAACAAGTTATTAATAATTGCTTTTGAAAAAATCCATAACCACAAAGAATGGTATCTTGAAACGCTTACCAACAAAGCTGTTATGTGGTCAATGGACGAACTCAAAGAACGTTGCGCTTATAATACATTAAGAGAAGAGCTTAATGGATTAGGTCTGGGATTTGTAACCAGCGCCTATGACAACGGACTTGACCATGACATGTTAATTCCTGCGTTTAAAAAATCTTTGTTAAAAGCAGTTATAGAATATATCGTGGTTAACGACGATGAGCTTAATAAATTTACAGGCAGACTGTTTGAAGAAAAAATAAGACGTTTTAAGGAATTGGAGCAAAAATACAGAACTGTTTCAAGACAGCTTCTAAGCGCAAGACTTAAAATGAATTTGCCTAATTTTGATATAAAATCATCTCAAATGTCCGAGCTAGGCATATTCCAGCGTGCAGTCAAGGGAACAGGACGAAACCTGACTATAAAAAAGCTGTTTGAGCAGATACCTAACATTTTACCTAAAGTGGCGCCCTGTATGCTTATGAGCCCTGTTACCGTTGCGCAATATATTGATCCTCAGGAGCCTTTTGATTTGCTGATATTTGACGAAGCATCACAATTAACCACAGCAAAAGCAGTGGGCGCATTATCAAGAGCAAAAGCAGCGATAATAGTTGGCGATCCAAAACAGCTTCCGCCCACATCTTTTTTTGAAAATATTAATACTAATGTCAATGAAGAAGAAAGTTTAAGCGAAGACTTGGAAAGCGTGCTTGATGACTGTCTTGCGCTTAATATGCCCGAAATTCATTTAAAATGGCATTACAGAAGCAAGGATGAAAGCCTGATAGCCTTTTCCAATCGTTCGTTTTATGATAACAGCCTATATACTTTTCCTTCGCCGACCGAAGCTCATTCTTGCATCAAGTTTGTAAAAGTCAACGGCGTTTATGATCGCGGCAAATCCAAACAAAACGTTGAAGAAGCTTTGGCGGTAACAGAAGAAGTTATAAAAAGATTGTCAGATCCAGAGCTTAGAAAAAAGAGCATAGGTATAGTTACATTTAGTATAATGCAGCAAAACCTGATAGATGATATGCTCACTGAAACATTCCGTCAAAGCCCTAAACTAGAGCAATATGCAATGCAAAGGACAGAACCATTGTTTGTAAAAAATCTAGAAAATGTGCAGGGTGATGAACGTGATGTTATCTTGTTTTCAGTAGGATACGGACAAGATGCGCACGGAAAACTAAGCCTTAACTTTGGACCGCTTAATCGAGACGGCGGCTGGCGAAGACTTAATGTAGCGGTATCAAGAGCAAAATATGAGATGATAATATTCTCAAGCATAACTTATGACATGATTAATTTGTCCGCTACCACAGCGCAAGGGGTCAAGGCTTTGAGAGGTTTCTTGGAATATGCCCAAAAAGGCAAAGGCGCGCTTGTTCAAAAGGCAAGTTCTTTAGAGATAGAAGAACATGGCATAGAAGATCAAATCGTCAGAGACTTAAAAGAAAAAGGCTATGAAGGCATAGCCAATTACGGAACATCTGGTTACAAGATCAATATTGCTGTTGTTCATCCGGATGATAAGAAAAAATTCATTCTGGGCATAATGTGCGACGGTTTGGGTTATTCAAAAGTAAAGACAGTAAAAGAGCGTGAAGTTTCGCCTTTTAATGTGTTGAAAAAACTTGGCTGGAATCTTATGAGAGTTTGGTCATTGGATTATTTTGACAGTCCTGAAAAGATTGTAAAAAAGATTATTCAAAAAATCGAAGACTTGAGAAAAAATTCTGATGGAATAATCGCGGATGATGATGAAGTAATAGAAGAGATCAATACTGAAGAACAAAAAGCTATAACTATAACCAATCCTTTGGAAGCTGAATACAAAAAGGCGGTAATTCCTACCAAGATTATACCAAGTTCGTACTTTAGCACAGAATACAATCAGCCGCATTTGATTAAAATCACCAAAATGATAATAGATACGGAATATCCCGTAAGCTATAATACCATTTTACGTGCAGTCTTGGAGTCCAGCGGTATAACCCGTTCGGGGGCAAGAATAGAGGCTCAGATGAAGCATGTATTAGAGCATATAAAATGCGATAGCGAGCTAGAGGGCGACAAAGTCTTTTACTGGAAGAAAAACGCGGATAAGAAAAAATACAATATCTATAGAGTAGGCAGCACTAGAACAATGGATGACATCAGCATTTATGAAATAATCAATGCCATCAGATATATAATTCAAAATCAGGTTAGTCTGCCAAAAGCCGCTTTGGAACAAGAAGTTATAAAACTGTTTGGTTCAAAACACACCGAAGAAGGCTGTAGACAAATCCGAAGAGCAATCAAATACGGACTTGACAACAAAATAATAACTGCCGAAGACGAAAGAATTTTGGAAGGCGAGAACTTAAAGAAATTTGACTTTTAAAAATTGAGCGAGTGCGATAATCACACTCGCTTATTTTATTTTTAGTGAAAATCTTAAGAGCAATTTTGATGTTCTGCAGAAAAGATTATATGTATTAAAGTCAAAAAAGTTAAGATTTAAAAACTTAAAAATTTAAGGAAACGCTTTTTAATTATCGGCTGCAAGCCGTATAAGATCAGTCAATGCCTGCTTTACCGTACTTGCAGAAAAACCCAGGTTGTTATTGCTGTCTTTGCAGATTCTTATAGGCGGATAATCGCAGGAGTTGCTTTCTAGATAAGTTATTATATTGCCGCTTTCTATTCCCTTGATGCTATGTGGAACAGCACCTACAACAAGCCCCAAAAATTTTTTGTTGTTTTTCAAAAAATCCAAGTTGATATTGGTGAGCTTAGCATAATCGTCTCGTATGTCAATTTGCTCTTGTGAAAATCCATAGTCCTTGCAAATATTTTTTATATCTTCCCTGCTTAGATGTCCTTTTCCCGTTGCGCCCAAAAAAACAACTTTTCTGGCGTTAATACGTTTTTGAAGATAGTTCATTTTGACAACATGGTTTTCAAAACCTACCATGCGCGACATGATTTCTATCCATTCATCAAGCTTGTCAGGGTCCATTTTTCCGTCATTGGAATAATAATGAAAGCACATTTCGCGTGCTAGTTTTTTTATGTATTCAGACTTTTGTTTGGGTTTGAGTCTGTCAAAATCATTTATTACAATATCTTTATCTTGTTTATTTTGGTTAAGTTTATTTATTATGTCCTCATAACTGAGTCCGCTTGCCTCGCTGATAGAAACTACATCCCTCGAGCAATCGTCCATGCGGCACCTCCTTTGTATTTCTTATATATTCATTATAACATAAATAAATAATGCCAAAATTAAAAACTAATTAAAAAACAATACACAACAAACATATTAATATCTAGAAAATTGTTGCATCATATAATAATATAATATATTTTAATATAATTATTACAATTAAAGTTTGATGTGTTTCGGTGTTTAAAAAAGTAAAGAAAGCTTAATTATTTCAATATTTTTAAGATGCTTTGGAGAAAAAAGGGGATATAAAAAAATGGATAATTTTGATGATAATAATAAAAGTAATAATCGTGGTAGTAAAAGAGAAAGCTTAAAGACAGGAATTGCCAAGGTTATTACAGGCATTTTTGTAATGGGAGTATGTGTTTTAGTATGTTTTTTAAGCTTTTATAAACAAGGCTTTTCGATATTGCTTGTCTTTTTTTTGATACCTGTGGCTATACTTTTTTTGATTGCATTTTATTTAATGATTCAAGGAATAATGGATATTACATATAATCTTATTTTAATCAAAAAAAAGCGACCTTTTGAAAATACAGATAGAAGTAAAATTTTTATTAATACTAATCCTATTGCGGGCTTATTAGGCTTTTTATTGGCTATTATTTTTTTTCTTATAATCATTTATGATATGTATCCCGACTATAAAGCTGGGGAAACTGATTTTATTGAAATAATCGTTTTTCTTATATTAAGTGGTTTTAGTTTTATTTATTCAATTTATGTGTTTTTGTATAATCTGATTAAAAGAAAATAGTTATTTATATTTAATAAAAACTCTAAAAATGTGATAAAATAATCAAGAATGTTTAATACGACACAGATTTGTGTTATAATTTTAGCGCAAACATTTTTGGAGTCAGTATGTACGATCTTATTATAATTGGCGGCGGACCTGCAGGGCTTACTGCTGCGTTGTATGCCGCACGTGGCGGATTGAATACTCTTGTTTTTGAAAAAGCGGTTCCAGGCGGAAAAATTACTACTACCGATAAGGTGGAAAACTATCCTGCAATGCCTCAAGGTATCAATGGCTTTGAGCTAGGTGACCTTATGCTAAATCAGGCAAAGCAATACGGAGCAAGTGTTAATTTTGAAGAAGTTATAAAAATAGATTTAAACAATGATATAAAAACTATTAGCACGGATTCAAACACCTATCAAGCCAAAGCTGTAATTTTAGCAATGGGTACTAATAATAGAAAATTAGGATTGCCCGAAGAAGAAAATCTTATAGGAAAAGGAATCAGTTATTGCGCTACTTGTGACGGAGCATTTTTCAAAGGACGCGAAGTTGCCATTGCCGGCGGAGCAAACAGTGCTGTTACAGAAGCCTTGTATCTTTCTAAGTTAGCATCAAAAGTGCATATTATTTATAGACGAGATAAATTTAGAGGCGAAAGCGTTACTATAAACAAGTTGCTTTCTACCCCCAATATTATGTTGCATCTAAATAGTGAAATCACAAGACTAATATCTGATGATGTTTTAACTGGTGTGGAAATAAAAGACAAATTATCAAATCAGACTTCAGTTATTAATGTTAACGGA
>DATCJR010000013.1 GCA_036562685.1 Clostridia bacterium
TCAGATGCATTTAATCAAGGCTTATTTTGCGGTAAAGGTATTATAGACGTTGAAAGATTTAATCAAAAGCTAAAGGGAAAATTGCCCAAAAATCGAATTCTTAGTCATGATCTTATTGAGGGAGCATGGCTTAATACAATAGACAGTGACGCAGTGTTATATGAAAATACACCAGCAGATATCAAAACACATCTAAACCGTTCTATGAGATGGACTAGAGGGGATTGGCAAAATATCGGGTATTTGAAAAATAAAGTAAAAGATGAATTTAATAGGACGATAAAAAATCCCATTAATCTTTTGTCAAAATGGCGTATTTTTTCTAATGTTAACTACAGCCTTGTTTATATATGTGCGCTTTTTTTATTGCTTATTTCAGCATTTATAGGAAATGTTTCATTAATTACTTTTGGGTTGTTTTTGAGCTTTGATTTTATTTTGATATTGTATTCTTTATTGTTTAATTCATTCAAATCGCGATTTACTTATGCTTTTTTGAGAGAAGCCAAAGAAGCATTTTTACGGGCAGTAATTTTTGCAGTATGCCTGCCGTATATCGCGATTAATCTTTTAGTTGCTATTTTGCAATCATTGTATCGAATGATAATCTCAAAAAGAAATCTATTGAAATGGAATACCTATGCACATTCATCTTTGGATAAAAAGGATACAATGTCTTTTTGGGCTAAAGAACTTATTTTACCTTGCCTAATAACTTTTTGGATATATGCGGCTTTTTCATTTCTGATGTCGGGTATAAACGGAATTTTAAATAGCCTGTGGGCATTGATATTTTTATTTTCAATTCCTGTTGCATATTTTTCGTCTTATAGAGTCAATAAACCTACTTTGATACAAGATGATGATAAAGCACTTTTGTTTGATATCGCAAAAAGAACATATGAGTATTTTGTAGACTTTGGTTTAAAATCAGATAATCAGCTTATATGCGACAATTATCAGGAAAATTATATACAAAGTTCTGCAAAACGCACTTCACCAACTAATATAGGGTATCAGATTTTGAGTGCAATCTGTGCCTATGACCTCAAAATTATTGATTATTTTGAGATGTATAATACTTTGTCTAATATTATAGGCGTAGTATCTAAATTAAAAAAATGGAGAGGAAATCTATATAACTGGTACGATACTCAAGATCTAAAGGTTATAAGAAATTATATTTCTACTGTCGATAATGGCAATTTACTTGCTGCCTTGATTGTGGCAAAACAAACGCTGAAGAAAAAAGATGTGTTATATATCAAAATAAAAAGATTAATAGATAAAATGGATTTGTCCAAGCTTTATGACTATAACAAAAAATTATTTTATTTGGGAACTGATACTAGGACTTACGACAAAATCCATTATGATCTTATGGCAAGCGAAGCAATGCTTACCAGCTTTTTGGCTGTTTGCCTTAACAAAGTACCAAAAGAACATTGGCATCATCTTTCGCGTACATCAGTAAGATATGACGGCAACACTTTGTTTTCATGGAGTGGTGGCATGTTTGAGTATTTGATGCCTTTTTTGTTTTTAAAAGCTAGAGAAGGCTCTATGCTGTATCAATCATCAATAAACTGCGTCAATTCTCAAATAAGATATACAAAACAATTAGGTTACAATATATGGGGAATATCCGAATCTCAATATTTTGCAACAGATAATCTAAAAAATTATCAATATAAAGCGTTTGGAGTGCCGTATATTGCCCTGAAAAACTCAGACGATAATTTAGTCATCTCGCCATACTCAACAGGTCTTGCCCTTGAAATCAACCCAAAACAGGCAATAAAAAATATCCATAAATTAATTTCGTACGGGCTTATGGGTAAATATGGATTATATGAAGCAATGGATTTGACTGAAGATGAGCATATAAACAAAACCTATATGGCACATCATCAGGGAATGATTTTATGTGCGATTGACAATCTTCTTAATAATGATATTATCAGGCAAAGATTTATGTCCGTTCCCGAAATTCAGGCATTTGAAATAATGCTTTTTGAACCTGAAATTGACTATGCTAGAAGAAAAAAAATATATAAGCCTATGCCTGTATTTGGACTTGATCCTATTACAGAAACAATAACTCATCAGCCTACACTTCCTGCCTATAATTTACTTAATAATGGAAGATATTATCTTGCGTTGGATTCGCAAGGAAATGGCTGTGCAGTCTTAAATGGAATTACTTTAAATAAAGAGAATAATTATAATCAGGGCGTCAATGTCTATATTAACGGTAAAGTAATTAGGCTTATGTCACAAGCACAAACAATAATTCAAAATAGCTCGTATTGTTTGTATAAGTATGAATATAATGACTTAGTTTTTGAGCTAAAGATTGCTCTAATGCAGGATTATGACGGCGAAATAAGATGCTTAAAAATAACTAATGACAGTGAAAATGAGATTTCTTTGCGTGCTGCGTTTTTTGTTGAGCCTGTTTTGACCTTTGCGCAAAATTATTATGCTCATCCTGTATTTAACAACATGGTTGTGGTAACCAAGAAGTTAGGTGATAATATCATTTATGCATATCGCAATAATGATAAGCATCCTGTTTATTTTGCCGCATCTTTGGCAGAAGGCAAAACATTGTATGAATCAAATAGATTTAATTTTCATACAAGAAACGGTTTGGGCTGGATATATCTTAACCAAGAAAAAGCAGATAGCTTTGGAGAAATTTTGGAACCTGTTTTGGGCGCAATACAGAATATAAAGATACCGCCTATGAAAAAGGCGACAATTAATTATATTTTGGTTGCAGGTTCGAATTTGGACATAATTAAAGATGCGATATGCGCGTATAGTACAGAAGAAGGTATAGAAAAGGCTATAGATACTTCGACTATATATCTAAAGCAGATGTGGAAGACTTTTTCTCCAGAAAAAAATCTTATGTGCACTGTTAAGACAATGTTTGCGCGTTTGAAGACATGTGCAATTAATTATGAATATGATTATTCAGATCTGCATGATGACATAAGGACTTTATTAAAAAACGGAATAAATGCAGTTAATCCAATAATATCGTTCTTTTATAGGTCAGAAAATACCAATGATTTGTTAAAGACTGTTGAGATTTTCAAATATTTGTCAGCATTTGGGTTGAAAATAACTTTGGTGTTGCTGTATTCAGAACCTGAGATGTATATAAATCCAATGCTTAGTGAAATAAATCGTGCAATTGATAGATTGTCATTAAGACAGATGGTTTCAGAAGGCAGAATCAATATTATCAATATAACAAGGATCGACGAAAATATTGTCAATATTTTAAAAAGAGTATCTCAATATTATTTTGATGGTGTATTCAAAAGCGATACTAATGCTTCTGTATATCCTTCAAAACTCAAAAAGAAAGATAAACTTTATCCAACAAAACCTATAAAAAACAAAAATTTGAATTTTGAATTGGGAATGGGTGGATTTATTGACCAAACCGCATACTATGTTAATCTTACCAAAGACAATACACCGTTGCCTTGGAGTAATATTATTGCTGTTAATGGCTTTGGAACACTTATCACAGAAAAGGGCGGCGGATATACATGGTCAGATAATTCTAGAGAAAGTAAGCTTACAGTCTGGCAAAATGATGTTATTTTTGATAGAAATTCTGAAGAAATTATCATAAGGGATGAAAACACTAAAATATCATGGAAAGCGACCAAAGATAATTTGGAACAGGCACATTATACCGTAATTCATGATTTGGGAGAAACTGTTTTTGAAACATCATATAACGGAATTTATTCAAAAACGTCAGAGTTTATAGATATTGATGCTAAAGCCAAGATTTTTAATATAAGTCTATCTAATACCTCTCAAGCAGATAGAAAGATAAGTATTGCCTTAAATCTTGAACTTGCTCTTGGCGTCAATTCTTATGAAAACGGTGATAAGCTATTTTTTAAAAAAGAAAATGCAAAGATACTTGCATATAATGCGATTAATAATCTCAAGGCATATCTTGGAACAGATCAAAAAGAATTTGATTACCTGTTCTCTTCAATGGATTTTGATTACTGGTGTTCTGGAGGAGAATGGATAAATTTAAGTTGTTCAAGACCGTGCCTAGCATTAAAAGTAGAAACTGAGCTTAAGTCTGACCAAACTAAAGAAATCAATTTTTGGTTATCTGATAAAAATTATGAACTAAAAGATGTAAAGTCAATTAGAAAAAAATGCTTAGATTATTTTAAGAATCTGACATGTATAAAAGTATCTACGCCGTCTGAAGAAATTAATAGACTGTTAAGCCGTTTGCCTTATCAGGTGCTTTGTTCTAGGTTCTTCGGAAGATGCGGTTATTATCAGGCTGGCGGAGCTTATGGTTTTAGAGATCAATTGCAGGATTGTCTGACTGTTCTTTATATCAATTCAGATCTAGTTAGAGAGCATATTATCCGATGTGCGTCTCATCAGTATGAAGAGGGTGATGTACAGCATTGGTGGCATCCACAAAGAAAAGGTACACGAACTTTTATGACTGACGACTTGTTGTTTTTGCCTTTGCTTGTGGCAGAATATATTAAATATACAGGCGATTTTGATATTTTGGATGAAAAAGTGCCATATTTGCGTTCGCCGGCATTAAAACCAGGAGAACACAGCAGATATGAAGAACCTGAAATATCTCATATTTCGGACACTGTCTATATGCATTGTATTAGGGCTTTTGAAACTGCAATATTAAGAAGAAGCCATAGGGGCTTATCTTTAATAGGTAGCGGAGACTGGAACGATGCTATGGATAAAGTCGGACCAAAAGGCGAAGGTGAGAGTATTTGGCTTAGCATGTTTTTGTGCTATTGTCTAAATGAGTTTTTACCACTTGTGCGGTCAGCTGCTTTGATCTCAGAATATAAAAATGAAATCATAGAACTTAAAAAAGCTGTTAGAGAATACGGTTGGGATGGAGAATGGTACAGACGAGCATATTTTGATAACGGATATCCTTTGGGCAGTATTGACAGTAAAGAATGCAAAATAGATATCTTAAGTCAAGCGTGGGCAGTCATATCAAACATAGGAGATGATATAAGGGCAAAAAAAGCCTTAAGTTCAGCAGAAGAACGCCTTGTCGATTATGAATATAAAATAGTAAAATTAATGGATCCGCCTATAAAAGAACTTGATGCTGGTTATATAAGCAATTATCCAAAAGGCGTTCGTGAAAATGGAGGACAATATACGCATGCTGCTGTTTGGTTTGCGCAAGCGCTTATATTGAACGGACAAAAAGATAAAGGATATAAGATATTAGATCTAATAAACCCTATGACTCATACCATGACATTTGATGATGTTCAAAGGTACAAAGGAGAGCCTTATGTAATGGCTGCTGATGTTTATTCTAATCCTTTGTTTTTGGGACGTGCAGGATGGACTTATTATACCGGAACAGCTTCTTGGATGTATAAAGTATTGATTGAAAATGTTTTGGGTATAAAAAGAAGAGGCAGGAAACTATTAATAGAACCGTCATTGCCTTCTTCATGGAAAGAATGCGAAGTGATATATAACTATGACGGCAGTGAAATAAAGATTAAAATAGTCAATAAGGGAAATAATCAGCCAACTTTATATATTGATGATAGAATTTATTACAATATTAATTATTTAACGCTTAATCATTCTTTAAGCCGGAGTAAGATTGTTGTTGAAATATAAACATATGTTATGTTATAATAACTTCATGGATTTATTTAGTATGGCTGCTAAATCAATGGCACCTTTATCCGAAAGGGTAAGACCCAAAACTTTGGATGAATTTGTAGGCCAAAAGCATATTGTAGGTAAAAATTCACTTTTACGTCGTGCCATTGCGGCGGACAAGCTTGGCAGCTGTATTTTTTACGGCCCGCCTGGAACGGGTAAGACGACTTTGGCTAATATTATCGCCAATACATCTAATGCCTATTTTGAGAAGCTAAATGCAGTTTCCAGCGGGGTTGCCGATGCAAAAAGAGTAATTGAAGAAGCAGAAAATCGTCTCAAACTTTATTCCCAAAGAACTTATCTTTTGCTTGATGAATGTCATCGTTGGAACAAAGCACAGTCAGACAGCGTGTTAGCAGCAATAGAAAAGGGCATTATAATTTTTATAGGCAGTACGACAGAAAATCCTTATGTGTCTATGACTCGCGCTATTGTATCAAGATGCCGTATTTTTGAGTTTTTGCCAATAGACCAAAATGATATTATCGATTTTTTAAAACGTGCTGTAAAAAATCCAGAAGGTTTGGGCAACCTAAAACTTGAAATAGATGAAGACGCTTACAAACATTGGGCTTGGGCATGTTCGGGAGATTTGAGAACAGCTTTAAATGCACTTGAATTAGCTGTAATGACTACTCAGCCATCAAAAGACGGAGTTATAAGGATTGACAAGACGATTGCAGAACAGTCCATTCAGGCAAAGGCATTATCAATTGATCAATCTATTTATTATGATATGTTAAGTGCTTTTTGTAAGTCGTTAAGAGGTTCAGACCCTAATGCAGCATTATATTGGGCTAATAGATTGATTATGGCTGGATGCGACCCTTTGATAATAGCAAGACGGCTTATAGTTCACGCAAGCGAAGATGTAGGGCTTGCTGATTCTAATGCTTCATTAATAGCTGTTAATGCCTATACAGCAATAGAAAAACTTGGAATGCCCGAAGGTAATATTCCGCTTACTCATGCAATAATATATGTATGTCTTGCGCCCAAGTCTAATTCTGTTGTAGTTGCTATGGGCGCTGTAATGGACGCTATAAAAAATACAAAAGATGATAATGTGCCGCATTATTTGAGAGATAAAACCTATCCGCATGTTATCGATGATAAAAGTACATACAAATATCCGCATGATTTTGGCGGTTATGTAGAACAGCAATATTTGCCTGACAGTTTAAAAGGTGCAAAATTTTATTATCCATTAAAAAATGGCGATGAACCAAAACTTATTGAAAGATTGAGAAATGAAAAAAATAAGAACAAAAATAAAAAGTAAGAAATGCCTAACTCTTTTATGTTTTTTATAAATTTATCTTTACTTAATGATAACTTTGTAGTAACAATATAATCAGAGTTTGGCTCATATTATCTAATTAAAGGAGATTATTATGAAAGAATTAAAAGGAACTCAAACTGAAAAAAATCTAAAAGAAGCATTTGCCGGCGAATCTATGGCAAGAACTAAGTACACTTTCTTTGCTTCTGTAGCAAAAAAAGAGGGTTATGAACAGATTGCTGAAATTTTCTTAAATACTGCAGATAACGAAAAAGAACACGCAAAACTTTGGTACAAAGCTTTGGGTTTGATAGGTGATACAGCAGAAAATCTTGTTTCAGCTGCAGCAGGTGAGAACTATGAATGGACAACGATGTATGCTGAATTTGCAAAGACAGCTAGAGAAGAAGGCTTCCCTGAAATAGCAGCAAGAATGGAATTAGTTGCTAAGATTGAAAAAGAACATGAAGAACGCTACAAAAAGCTTCTCGACAATATCCAGAACAACAAAGTATTCGAAAGAGACGAAGAACAAGTATGGATTTGCCGCAACTGCGGACATATCTTCAAGGGTAAGAAAGTTCCTAAGGAATGCCCTGTATGCAATCATCCTAGTGCATACTTTGAATTAAGAGCAGAAAACTATTAATTTTTAGTTTAATTAATAACAAAAAAGTCCCATATTCTTGGGACTTTTTTGTTATTAAAAAACATTAAAGAATTTAATCACTGCATAAATCATTTTCTAATTTTTTTGCCAAATCAAGGTCATAATGTTTGGCTGAAACAAAGCTAAGTGCTTCTCTATA
Organism: Clostridia bacterium; assembly: GCA_036562685.1. Lineage (NCBI taxonomy): Bacteria > Bacillati > Bacillota > Clostridia > Clostridia bacterium. The sequence continues at coordinate 7,834 of DATCJR010000013.1, forward strand.
TCTAATAATTAATCCGCAAAGATTTTGCTTTCTTCTAATAGGTCCAGCAATAGTCTCAATATGTTGAATTGCAGATTTTTTGATTATATAAGTATTTTTTATATAAGATCCATTGCTTACCAATATCAAATCATTGTTATAACCTAAACCTGCATTAAACATCATAAGCAATTGACCTATTAAAACCAAAACAAAAATTGCTATCGATATTGCAGGTGCCACCATTACTGGAACATCCAGTTCAACAAAGATGATATTAATAAAAATTTCTGGGATTAAAATTAACAGCATGGGTATCCAAATAAAGTGAAGCATACGATGTCTTTTGGGCTTTATGACTTCAATTTCTTTAAAAAATTCATCTAAATAATTTTGCATAAATGGTTTCAAACGAGCAATTTTTATCATTGGAATCAATTCTTTTGTAGGTATACTTTCTTTGTTGCTATTATCACCCATAAAATTACCAACAAAGGACAAATTCAATTCTGCATATTTAAAGATTCTTTGAAGAATTGATTGTTTAATTATCACGGCATTGATTTTGATTATATTTATAGTGTAATTTTTTTGATTAATCAAGCCATGTTTTAGATGTATTTGATCTTTATTTCTTACTATTGAAAAATTATAATATTTTAAGATAAGAGCAACTACTCGAATTATATAAACAAATAATTCTAAAGCTATTATTCCTAAAATTTTCCACCCTAAATACGAACTATTGAATCTTGTAAAATCTAGTTCAAAAGAAGTTTCTTCAGGGCTTATTTCTTGAAACTTTCCAAAGAAAAGCAATATAAATAACACCGTTACAATAGATAATATAATTAATAAACTACCTGAGGATAGTAAGGGCATTAGTATTTTTTGTTTTAAACTAAATTCTTTACACTCAGCTTTACCTATTTGAACCAAAGAATATTTTTGAGGGCGAGGAAAGCTTTCAACTTTATGTTCTTGAGGATTTTTTAGAATATAATCAAAATAATTTTTTAGAACATCAGCATAAGAACGATCTAAAACCAGTTTGATTTCAGAACCAGCTGAAACGACGCTTCCGCTATTAAAATTTAATTTTGAAATTCCAAAAATCAAATCAATTAAATTTCTTTGAATTTTTATATTACTGATTTTATCAAATCTTACACTTACCTTATTTTTAAATATTATTCCATAAGAGTAAATAATTTCTGAATCAGTTACATAAAAAGATTTTGTTTTCCATGATAAAAAGGGAATAGCAATTGATAAAAGAATTAAAGCTACAATAACCAAAATGGTTATTGTTTTATGCTCTTTAAAAAAAACAAAATTTGATACAAATGGACCACTAAAAATTAGAAGTATTGCAAGCCAGTTCAGCAGGCTTATAATAATATATTTTTTTGAAAATTTAAATTTTTCAGACACTGGTATTTTCCGCCTTTTCCAATTTTTTGTCAAGACATGATTTTACTTGATCAGCTAATAGCTCTGCGGTTTGCTTTTTTACTCCTACAATTCTTTGAACTGAACCTGCTGAATAAATATTAAGACTTCCCAATCCAAAAATACGTACAATAGGGCCTTGCATTATTTCAATATGCTGAACTCTTTTTATGGGAATAATATCAGTGTTTAGAAAAATCACGCCGTTTCTTACGACAATTTTATTTTCGCTTATATAATATCCATAAATTTTATAAATCCAAAATGGAAAAGCAAAGGTCAATAAAGCAAAAAACAAAGTCAGCAATCCTGCCAATACAGTTACAAAAACAAATAATGTGAAATTCACATATAAATAAAGATTTCCAAGTCCAATTCCTATACCTATCAGATAAATCAAAAAGAAAAAACTTCTAGTTATCAGTCTTACATAAATCATCTTTTTTTCAATTTTTTGAAAATCCATAAAACCCGCCCTATTTTTATTTTTTATACAAATTCATATTAACAAATTTATTGTATTAGGTCAATATTTAAAATTTGATAAACTTTTGATTAAATTTTCAACAAAATAGTTTAAAAAAAACAAAAATGCTCAATAATTCTATAATTAAAAGTCTTTAAACTTTATAAGGGAGTTTAAGTATGAGAATAGAAAATAAGTTATTTAACAACACATTGTATATCGCTATTTATGGCGAATTGGACGAATACACAGCAGTCTATACGCGCAATGAATTAGACAAACTTATTGATCAAAATGACATGAAAAGAGTAGTTGTTGATTTGTCCGAACTCACTTTTATGGATAGTACGGGGGTGGGCATAATGATAGGGCGTTTTAAAAAGCTAAGAGCTAAAAACATACCGATATTTATAGCCAATCCCAGCAAAACGGTCGACAAAATATTTTCTATGACCGGGCTATATGAAATTATGCCCAAAATCGGATGACAAGGAGCAAAAGTTATGAAAGTTGATAATGAAATGACACTTATTATTCCTGCTCTTTCAAAAAATGAATCCTTTGCGCGAAGCACAGTTGCTGCTTTTGCGGTTGATATGGATCCAAGTTTGGAAGAAATCAATGACATAAAAACTGCTGTTTGTGAGGCGGTTACTAACAGCATAGTGCATGGTTATCAAAAACAAGGTGATGGTTTGATAACTATCAATGCCAAAATCATAGGCAAAGTCTTACATATCACTATAAGTGATAATGGAGTCGGTATAGAAGATATAGATAAGGCAAGGCAGCCATATTTTACAACCAAACCTGAAGAAGAACGTGCAGGAATGGGCTTTACAGTAATGGAAACATTTATGGACACGTTAGAAGTGCTGCCAAATGAAAATGGCGGTCTTAAAGTCATAATGACCAAAACTATAAAAGGATAATTTTTCCGTCTTAATAAATATTGGAGATATGCCGGTGCTTGAACACGATGAGACAATTGAATTAATTGCTAAGGCTCAAAAAGGGGATGAAGAAGCCAAAACCAAATTATTGGTTCATAATTCGCCTCTTATTAAAAGTATAATTAGACGTTATATGAATAAAGGGGTTGATTATGACGACTTATATCAATTGGGCTCAATGGGTTTTTTAAAAGCTATCAAAAATTTTGATACTTCATACAATGTTAAGTTTTCGACTTATGCCGTACCTATGATAGCAGGCGAAGTCAAGAGATTTTTAAGAGATGACGGTTATATAAAGGTTTCTAGGTCATTAAAACTTATATCAACAAAAATCAATCAATTTATTGATAATTATAAAAAGCACAATGCAACTGATCCAAGCATAGAAATGCTGTCCAAAGAATTTAATCTTGAGCCCCAAGAAATTGTATTTGCTATGGATTCGGCAAAAGTTCCTATTTCACTATATGAAAAAAATGATGATTCGGATTCGTCACCAGGGCTTATAGATAAAATATCAAGTGAAAATGATAATTCAGAGGATGTTTTGGATAAATTGATTTTATCAGATATAATTAATGATTTGACTGAGCGCGAAAAAAAGATAATTATGCTAAGATATTATCGTGATAAAACTCAAAGCGAAATAGCTGCACAGCTAGGAGTAAGTCAAGTTCAGGTTTCAAGGTTAGAGAGTAAGATAATTGAAAAAATTAAAGCACGTTTTTTACCTCAAAAGCCTAAAACTTAAGTATATTCGCTTGTAAAGTATTTTTGAAATGTATATAATAAAAGCAATAGTTAAAAACTTAATAAAAAAGCGATGAAAAGCTGTGATCAAAAATGTTCTTTCAGAGAGCTGATGGTTGGTGAAAATCAGTAAGAAGTTTTGGTCTTATCCACTTTAGAGCTGCAAGGTAAAAGAACCTTGAAGGGTATGCCCTATATAGCATGTTGAGATGGTCGCAAAATAATTTTTTGCGGCAATTTGGGTGGCAACGCGGATCCTTCCGTCCCATGTTTTGGGATTGGAAGGTTTTTTTATTTTATATAAACATTAGGAGAGAAAAAATGATTGACATCAAATTTTTGCGAAATAATCCTGAGATTGTAAAAGAGAACATCAAAAAGAAGTTTCAGGATCAAAAATTGCCTTTGGTTGATGAGGTAATTAAACTTGATCAAGAATTTAGAGATGTTAAGGTCAAGTGCGATACATTGCGAAGCCGCAGAAATACTATCAGCAAAGAAATCGGCGCTTTAATGGCTAAGGGCAAAAAGGAAGAAGCAATAGAAGCAAAAAAAGAAGTTGAATTAATGGCTAATGAGCTAACAGAACTTGAAAAACAGGAAGAGATATTAGCCAAAAAAATTAACGATATTATGTTGGTTATACCAAACATAATTGACGATTCTGTTCCTATCGGAAAAGACGACAGCGAAAATGTTGAAGTGGAAAGGTTTGGAGAACCAGTTGTTCCTGATTTTGAAATACCGTATCATGTTGATATTATGGAAAGGTTAAACGGTATTGATATTGACAGTGCAAGAAAAACTAGTGGTAACGGATTTTATTATCTAAAAGGTGATATAGCAAGATTGCATTCGGCAATTTTGTCTTATGCTAGAGATTTTATGATTGACAGGGGATTCACTTATTATATACCGCCTTTTATGATTCGTTCTAATGTCGTAACAGGTGTAATGAGTTTTGCCGAAATGGAAAATATGATGTATAAAATCGAAGGCGAAGATTTGTATCTTATCGGTACTAGCGAGCATTCAATGATAGGAAAATTTATTGATACCATATTGCCCGAAGATCAATTACCTCAAACTTTGACCAGCTATTCGCCTTGTTTTAGAAAGGAAGTAGGTGCTCATGGTATAGAAGAACGAGGCGTTTATCGTATTCATCAATTTGAAAAACAAGAAATGGTAGTTGTTTGCAAGCCTGAAGACAGTATGAAATGGTTTAAACAACTTTATCAAAATACTATTGATTTCTTTAGATCTCTTGATATTCCTGTAAGATTATTAGAATGCTGCTCGGGAGATTTGGCAGATCTAAAAGTTAAAAGCGTGGATGTTGAGGCATGGTCACCTCGTCAAAAGAAATATTTTGAAGTAGGAAGTTGTTCAAACTTAGGCGATGCTCAAGCAAGACGACTTGGAATACGTATTAAGAGCAAAGAAAAGGGTAATTATTTTGCTCATACTCTTAACAATACTGTTGTTGCACCGCCTAGAATGCTCATAGCTTTCTTGGAAAACAATCTTAATGCTGACGGTTCGGTTAATATACCACAGCCTTTACAAATGTATATGGGCGGAAAATCAAAAATTCGATAAAATCAAATGTTATAAAAAAACGGCTTTTAAAAGCCGTTTTTTTATGTGTTTACATGTAATAGACATTAAATACATCAGTATCGATAATGGGCATAATTGGTCTAGGCTTTTTTCTGTTTGTTCTTGGATCTCTATGTTCAGGTTTATTTATAGGATGAATTTTATAATCATTATTGTTGTTTTGATAATTTGATTTTTCTAAATCATCATTCTGATCAAGATATGCATTGTCTTCATTGGGTTCTTGAGGTAGTGTAGTGTCACTATCAGAAACTACATATTGTCCATGTTTTAGACTTTTTACAATATTACCATTATCGTTTTGAATTGAGTACTCAATATAAACAATATTTAGCTTAGGCTTATTTTCTACAACTTCTTCTTGCATGCCGTCAGCAAAAACATTTTTGGAGCTGATATTTATTATAGTTCCAGTCAATAATCCTAAAGATAATAATAGAACTAATAATTTTTTCATTAGTTTTTTCCTCCTTGTTTGCCTTTATTTTTTGCAAAAATTTGGAAATTATTTATTTTTAATTCAAAAGTTATATTTAACGATAAGTTAATAATGAATATTAGCTTCTAGATTTTGGGATATTAATATCAAAAAGAAAAGGAGCTAAATATGAAAGTTTATAAAGATAAACAGAATCCGTTTTCCAATATAGAAGACACAGAATCAGTAATAAAAAGCACGTTTGTAGAGGAGAAAAATCATGGAGATACCCAGCGGAGAAAAGTTTAAGGAAAAGCATAAAGAACGAAATAAAAAATATACCGATTATGTAGAACTTGTCTCACCTAAGCAAACTACATGGAAATCTTTATTTAATGCCTATTGGATAGGCGGTTTGATTTGCTTGCTTGGGCAAGTGCTTTTTGATTTGGCAAGATTGATATTTAAGGTGTCAGAAGATAAGGCATCGACTATTGCCCTTATTGTTTTGATATTTTTAACTGCACTTTTAACAGGCATAGGTATATTTGATAAGATAGCGTATTATGCAGGTGGTGGTACATTTTTGCCCATAACAGGGTTTGCTAATGCTATTTCTAGTGCTGCAATAGAATTTAAGGCGGAAGGGCTAATTTTTGGTCTTAGCAGCAAATTTTATACAGTAGCTGGACCAGTAATAGTTAATGGAATTTTGTCTTCATTTATAGTGGGATTGATATATTACATAATAGGCTTATTTTAGGTGAAAAGATGAGATTGTTTGATTTTGGAATAGAATTAGATATTAATTTAACAAAAGATAATAAGACATTAAAAAGAACAAAAGCTAAAAACAGTAAGCAGATTGGTGAACAGACTATTGTTTTTCCCAATGAGCCCAAAATTTTTAGCAGTCATTCTATAGTATCTCAAAAAGAAAAAGATGGTCCGTTTGCAGGATATTTTAAAGATGTTCTAAAAGATCCAAATTTTGACGAGAAGACATTTGAAAAAGCCGAGACCAAGATGTTTGTATATGCATTATATAATGCAATTAAGAATGCCGGTATAACCCAAAAGGATGTAGATGTCTTATTCTCGGGCGATTTATTGGCGCAAATTATCTCGGCAAGCTATTGCGCTAGATTATTTGATATTTCTTATTTGGGAATTTATGGCGCTTGTTCTACTATGGCAGAAGGTTTGATTCTTTCGGCAATGATGATCGATGGGGGCTTTGCAGAAATTGCGGCATGTGTTACAGGCAGTCATTACGCTACTGCCGAAAGACAATATAGAGGGCCTCTTGAATTGGGTGCTCAAAAACAAAAATACTCTCAACATACAGTTACAGCAGCTGCGGCAGCTGTAGTAGGACTTGTAAAAGAAGGAATAAAAATAACAAAAGCAACAATAGGCAAGGTAGAGGATTATGGAATTACAGACCCTGCCAATATGGGCGCAGCAATGGCACCCTCGGCCATGAGTACGCTAGTTCAATTCTTTGTTGACACAAATACAAAACCGGATGATTATGATCTGATAGCAACGGGTGATTTAGGTAAGCTAGGAAGCGACTTGTTAAGACAGTTAATGGATGAAAAAGGTTATCATCTAGGACAAAATTATATGGACTGTGGTGCGGCCATTTATAGTCATGACCAGCATACTGCTGAAGGCGGAAGCGGTTGTGGATGCGGTGCGAGTGTATTGGATGCTTATATCCTGCATAAGATGAAAAAAGGCGAGTATAAAAAAGTGATTTTTGCGGCGACAGGCGCGCTTTTGAGCACAATAATAACCCAGCAAGGAGAAAGCATGCCGTCGGTAACACATTTGGTTTTATTGGAGAGTTAATATGGAAACGCTGTTTATGTATCTTAAGGTTTTTTTAGTAGGCGGATTATTATGTTTGATAGCCGAAATTCTTATAATAAAAACTAAAATCTCATCTGCTAGAATTTTGGTTATCTTTTTGGTGGCTGGTGTTGTTTTGGAAGCGGTTGGTGTTTTTCAGTATCTAAAAGAATTTGCAGGAGCAGGAGTTAGTGTACCCATCATGGGCTTTGGCAGTTCACTTGCAAAAGGTGCAATAGAAGGGGTAAAAACAGACGGACTAATTGGAGCATTTAGCGGAGGTATTATAAAAACTGCAGCAGGAATAGGTGCAGTTACGGTGTTTTCATACATAGTAGCACTTATATTTAATCCAAAAAGCAAATAGAATTTTTTAACAGAAGGGTGTTTTTTGTCATATATAATATAGATAATGGAAGTTTATATTTCGCCACCCAAAAAACGCATAAAAAAGAAAAGGATTGTTATAATTGTTATAATTTTATCAATTATAGTATATTGTTTTGTCTTTTTTAAAAGAAATATTGACCCTATTATTGTTTCTGTTTCTGAAAAAAAAGTTGAAGCGCTGGCTAATTTGGCAGTTGCTAAGGCTGTTGATGAGATAAATTCTCAAAACTTAACTTATGCTGAATTGGTAAACATAATATATGACAATGACGGAAATATAAAATTGATTTCAGCAAATCCAGTGAAAATCAACCAAATAACTCAAAATATATCGATAAAAACTTATGATTACATATCCAAGCTAGGAATAGACGGAATAAAAATATCATTAGGTACTTTGACTGGAATGCCTATATTCACAGAAAGAGGACCAAATATGACATTTGAATTATTGCCAGTAGGTTCTGTCAAATGTGAATTGAAATCAGATTTTATATCAGCAGGAATCAATCAAACTAATCATAAGATATATGTTATGGTAAGTTCGGATGTAACAGTTGTTATTCCAGGTCTTAAAGACAAGAAGATAACAGCAAAATCAATAGTTTTGTTAGCAGAGAGTATTATAATAGGCAAAGTACCCGAAACATACTTAAATTTTAATAAAATGGATGAAATGCTTAATCTTGTGCCTTAAGACATTATTATTCTTTAGATAACTTAAGTTTTGAATTATTTCGTTGACTTTATTTGATTTTTTATGTTATCATAAGATAAAAATTAAAGACTATGACCGCTTATTAAGTAGTTGTCTGAAAAATATGTCTTTTAGAGATAACAGTCCATAGGCTGAAAGACTGTTAGGCATACAGCGACGAATTTCATAAGCGAGAGTTTCCGAAAAAATCGGACGCAATAGACAGCGTTAAAATTATAATGAGTCTGTTAATATTTTTGACAGAAAATTAAGGTGGTACCACGGTATATCCGTCCTTTTTGAATTTAAGGACGGATTTTTGATTTTAGGAGGACATAATGCAACAAACTTTAAACGCTATTATTGAAAATTGCTTCAAAGAATTAGATATTTGTAATGATTTGAATACTTTGAATGCAATAAGAGTTAAAGTTCTTGGAAAGAATGGCGAATTGACACAAGTCTTGCGTAAGATGAAAGATATTGCGCCTGAAGAACGCCCCAAAGTCGGTAAGCAAATTAATGACGCAAGAGAACAGATTGAGCAAAAGATAGCCCAAAAAGAAATTGTTCTTAATGAAATCGAACTTCAAAGAAAACTTGAAAATGAACGAGTTGATATTACATTGCCGTCACAAAAGGTTTTAAAAGGAGGATTGCATCCTCAAACTATTGTGAGAAACCGAATTATAGATATCTTTACTTCAATGGGATATTCTGTAGAAGACGGACCAGAAATAGAAACAGAATATTATAATTTTGAAGCGCTTAATATTCCTGATGACCATCCTTCGAAGGATATGCAGGATACTTTCTTTATCACTGATTCTTTGAGATATAATATAATATTGCGTTCTCAAACTTCTAATACACAAATTCGTGTTATGGAAAAGACAAAACCTCCTATCAAAATGATTAATCCTGGCAGGGTGTATCGTTGCGATGATATCGATGCTACACATTCACCTATGTTCCATCAGATAGAAGGGCTTGTTGTTGATAAGGGTATTAATATGAGCGATTTAAATGGAACTTTGAGTGCGTTTGTAAAAGAGTTATTTGGTTCAAAAACACGCACGCGTTTGCGTCCTTCGTTCTTCCCGTTTACTGAACCCAGCGTTGAAGCTGATGCTACATGTCCTTTTTGCGACAATAAAGGCTGCAGGGTATGTAAAGGAACTGGCTGGATAGAGATTCTGGGAGCGGGAATGGTTAATCCCAAGGTGTTAAGAAACTGCAATATTGATCCTGATGTTTATACTGGTTTTGCTTTTGGAATGGGAGTTGACCGCATAACAAATATTTTATATGGAATAACTGATTGCAGAATACCTTTTGAAAACGACATACGTTTTTTGAAGCAATTTAGATAAGGAGTAATACAATGAAAGTACCATTGAGTTGGTTAAAAGATTTTGTAGATGTAAATGTAACACCTGAAGTTTTGGCTCAAAAATTAACCAATATCGGTTTTGAAATAGAAGAGTTGCAATATCTAGGCAAAGATATAGAAAAAGTCATAACAGGCAGAATAATTGATATTGAAAAGCATCCCGATGCTGATAAATTGGTTGTTTGCAAGCTTGATATGAGTAATAATGAGTTTTTGACAATTGTAACAGGTGCAAAAAATGTTAAAGTAGGCGATATTGTACCGGTAGCAATTGACGGTGCTATATTACCTTGCGGAAAAAAGATAAAAAGCAGTCCTTTAAGAGGCGTTATGTCGCAAGGTATGCTTTGCTCTGGTGAAGAATTATGCATTGATGACAGCGTAATTGAGGGTGCTGAAGTTGATGGCATTTTAATTTTGCCGTCAGATACCAAACTTGGAGTTGATATAAAAACTGTTCTTGGACTGGATGATTATGTTTTTGATATATCTGTAACGCCCAATAGACCTGATTGCAACAGTATATGGGGAATAGCTCGAGAAGTAGGCGCCGTACTAGGTTTGAAGGTAAAGACACCTTCTTTGGACTATAAGGTTGAACGCGGCGGAGATATTGGCATTAATATCAATATTTATGATTTTGACCTCTGTCCAAGATATAGCGCTAGCCGTGTGGTTGAGGCAAAGATTGAGCCTTCTCCAAAATGGATGCGGGACAGATTGAGAAAGGTTGGAATCAGAGCAATTAATAATTTTGCAGATATTACCAACTATGTTCTTACAGAAATAGGTCAGCCTATGCATGCTTTTGATGCAAAATGTATTGAAGGCGGAGTGATTAATGTAAGACCTGCCAAAGATGGAGAAAAGATAACAGCCTTAGACGGCAAAGTTTATACTTTAAACAATAAAAATCTTGTAATTGCTGATGAGAAAAAACCTTTGGCGATAGCAGGTGTTATGGGCGGTGAATATACTTCAATTGCGCATGATACTAAAGATGTGGTTTTCGAATCAGCTATATTCGCACGTGGAAACGTAAGAACTACATCAAGAGCTTTGGGCTTGTCTTCCGCATCTAGCAGCAGGTTTTCAAAAGGAGTTGACATGCTTTCATGCGAGCTTGGACAAAAACGTGCATTGGCTTTGGTTTATGAACTTGGCTGCGGAAAAATTATAGGCGATATAAAAGATATTAAAAAAGCTGAAGTTAAGGAAAGGAATATCAAAGTATCTGTCAGCAAGATAAACGAGCTTCTTGGCTTAAATTTGTCAGGTCAAAAAATGGTTGAGATTTTGACACCGTTGGAAATAAAATGCTCTCTAAAGGGCGATGAATTATCATGCATTGTGCCTGTGTTTAGAGAAGATATTGAATGCCATGTAGATATAGCTGAAGAAGTTATTAGATATTATGGATATGATAAAATAGGCTCCAGTTTGCCTGAAACATCTCATTCAATAAAAATCGGTGTTAATAATTTTTATAAGGCTGTTAATAAAACAAAACAGACATTAATAGGCTTAGGTTTGTTTGAATCCTTGACTTATTCATTTATCAATAGGAAATCTTTGCAGATGTTAAATTTAAAAGAGGATGATTACAGACTTAATGTAATAGAACTTATCAATCCATTAAGTGAAGAATATGCGGTAATGCGTACAACACTTGTTCCAAATATGCTCACTGTTGCTAATTATAATCTCAACCATAAAAATAATGAGTTTAGGATTTTTGAGATTTCAAGAGTTTATTTGCCAATAAATTTGCCGCTAAATGAACTGCCTCATGAAGCTAATATGCTCGGAGCTGTAATTTGCGGAGAAAAAGATGATTTCTTCTCCGTTAAAGCAATAGTTGAAAAGGTTTTGGAAGACTATGGTGTAACTGCAAAGTACGTATCATCCACAGAACCATTTTTGCATCCTGGAATAAGCGCAGATTTATTGGTTGATAATAAGAAGATAGGATATTTTGGATCTGTTCATCCTAACGTTTTGAAAAACTTTGATATTGACAAAACATTATATGTTATTGAAATTGAGTTTGATAAATTAATTGAATATGAAAAATCAATCAAATTCAAACCTTTGCCCAAATATCAAGCGATTGAAAGAGATCTTGCCTTTTTGGTTAAACAAGAAATTCCCGCTCTAGAACTGATTGAATATATTTCTCATACAGGCGGAAGCAATCTTGAATCTGTAGAATTGTTTGATGTTTATACCGGTTCTCAGATAGAAAAAGGATACAAGAGTATGGCTTTTTCTCTTGTTTTCCGTTCTGAAGAAACGACATTAAAAGATGAAGATGTCACAAAAGCTATTAACAAAATAGTAAGAGGTTTGACATATAAATACAATGCATCATTACGATCCTAATATAGAGATATTAGCGCCGGCAGGCAATGAAGACAGCCTAAAAGCTGCCATTGATTATGGCGCTAATGCTGTATATTTGGGAGTAGGTCAATATAATGCTCGATCTAATGCACAAAATTTTAGTTTAGATAATTTGAGCAAATGGATTGATTATGCTCATTTGTTTGGTGTTAAGGTCTATCTTACGCTGAATATTTTATTAAATGACCATGAACTTAAACAATGCTTTGATACCGCAATCAGCGCCCATAATATGGGCGTTGATGCTGTAATTGTTCAGGATATAGGGTTGTTTTCTGTTTTACATCAATGTGCGCCCGAAATAAAAATTCATTGCAGTACCCAAATGGGTATTCATAACAGCTTGGCGGCAAAATGGGCGAAAGAGCACGGTGCAGCTCGTGTTGTATTGTCAAGAGAGAGTTCGTTAGAAGATATAAAATCTATTTCTAAAGTTGGTATAGAAATAGAGCATTTTGTTCTTGGTGCGTTATGCGTATGCTTTTCGGGTAATTGCTATTATTCTTCGCGAGTTAGCGGACTTAGCGGAAATCGCGGAAAGTGTTTGCAGTTATGCCGAAAGTATTATTCGTTGGCTGATAATAATCGTATTCTATCACAGGGACATCTTTTGAGTCCAAAAGATCAAGATCTTACAAATTATCTTCATGATTTGATTAATGCAGGTGTAACTTCATTTAAGATTGAGGGACGAATGAAACGTCCTGAATATGTAGCACAAGCAGTTAAAACTGTAAAAAGAGCTTTGGAACAAGGAATACCTGAGGAAAATGAAATAGATAATTTGAAAATGATGTTTAATCGAGGCGGATATTCTGAAGGTTATTTGAAAGAAAAGCCTAATTATGGAAGCTTGATTTTTCCTTCTCATCCTGCGCATCTTGGCAAAAAAATAGGTACTATTGCCAATATGGTAAAAGATACTGCTATGATTAATTCTGGATATCAGATAAAAAATAATGATGGTTTTAAAATTTTTCGAAGCGGTATAGAAACAGGCAATGCCTATGGGTATAATGGTATTTTAAAATTTAAAGGAGATGTTAAAAAAGGGGATGAAGTTCATATTACATCGTCCGCATCTCTAATACAACAATTAAATGAATTTAAAAGAAAATTACCCATAGATATTAATGTAACAATAAGTTCTCATAACCCAATTAAAATTATTGCAAAAAGTCAAGAACAAAAAATAGAATATAATTCAGATTATATAGTTCAACCGGCAAATAATGCAGCGATAAGTATACATGATATAAAAGAAAGCATTTCAAAACTAAATGACACAGAATTTGCTTTAAATGAACTTAATATTGAACTAAATGAAAAAGTTTTTGTCCCAAAATCTATTCTCAATAATTGCAGAAGGGAGGCTGTTGAGACGTTAAGAAGGGCAATAATAGGAATCAATAAGCCAAATCATAATACTATTTCTAATAGAGTACTATGTCAAAACAACAATTCTAGTTATACTGATGATAAAAAACCTCAAAAATTGCTTCAATTCTCTACTCTTAGATATTTAAACGATAAATTTTTGCATTATGGAGATATTTTTATATATAATCCAGATAACTATTCTAGCTTATCATGTAAGCCAGAATTTTTAAAACCGATATATCTAAACTTTCCTGTTATATGCAATAATAGAGATTTGGAACTTTTGAAATCTAAAATAGATATTATTAAGACCTATGACGGAATAGTAGCTAATAATATTTTTTGTCTGCAATTTGCAAAAGAATGGGGCTTAAAATGTATTGCAGGAACAGGATTAAATATCTTTAATCATTATAGCAAGCAAAATATCAATGCTGATTATTATATAGCTTCGCCTGAAAACTCTAATGAATTAAAAGATATGTTCTTATATTCATACGGCAAATTTGCTTTGATGACTGTCAAGTTTTGTCCGTTTTCAGTATCTAATCAAACTGATTGCAAAAAATGTTTATATAAGACTGATGTTAAATATATAGATGATCATAACAAAAAACTCAAAATAAGACGCATCAAGCTGTCTAGATGCTATTTTCAGCTATTGGACGATGAGGGTTTATATTTGCCATCAGCTGAAAGAGGAAACCTTGTTTTTTTTGATTTTACAGATTATAATGAAAAAGATATAGTTAATTTTCTAGAAACTTATCAAAAAACTGAGTTTAAGAAAAATTATTTTTCCAAGGTCAAATAATTTGGAGTACAAATGACTTCTCAAAAAGTTCTTAATGTAATTGAATTTGACAAGATATTAAACATAGCTTCTTCTTATGCCGTATCAGATATTGGCAAAGAGTTTTTATTATCAACTTTACCTGTCGATGATTTTGAACAAGCCAATCAATATCTAGATCAAACTTATGAAGCATATCGAATTTTATATGAAAAATCTATTGATCCTATTGGTTCTTTTGACGATATAGAAGAATTAATTTCTAAAGCCAAAATTAATGCTATATTAAGTTGTGCTGATCTATTAAAAATCGGAAGAAGTTTAAAGAGTGTTCAAAGAATTATCGCAAAAATCAAACCTTTGGGAGAAGAATTTAGACTTATTCAAAATATCGTTGCTGATATGACTAATATTAAGTCGCTTTCAGAAGATATTGAAGTTTCAATTTTAGATGAAAATGAGGTCAGTGACGGAGCATCAGAAAAACTTGCGTCAATAAGACGAAAAATTGCCGCAAGCAAAGCAAATATCAAAGAAAAGCTCAACAGTATAATAAGATCTTCAACATATTCAAAATACCTTCAAGACAACATTATTACTGTGCGTAATGATCGTTTTGTTATTCCAGTAAAAAACGAGTATCGGGGAGAAATTAACGGATTATTGCATGATCAGTCTGCAAGCGGTGCTACTGCGTTTATAGAACCTATGCAGGTTGTTGAATTAAACAATCAGTTGAAATCTCTATTAATAGATGAACAGATAGAAATTGAAAGAATATTGACTGCGCTTACTTTGCAGGTAAATAATAACGCTGATGTTTTATTGAAAAATCAAAAAGCATTAATTTTGCTGGATGCAATATTTGCAAAAGCACGATATGCAGAACATATAAAAGCAATAAGACCGATATTAAAAACAGATTATGATATCAAAATTGTTCAAGGAAGACATCCATTAATTGCAGCCGAAAAGGTGGTGCCTATTGATATTGAATTAGGCGGAAAACACAAAATTTTGATAATTTCAGGTCCCAATACAGGCGGAAAAACTGTAACTTTAAAAACTGTCGGACTTTTTTCAGTAATGGCAGCAAGCGGCTTTATGTTGCCTGCAAAAGAAGTTTCAATGCCTGTATTTGAAAGCCTTTACTGTGATATAGGCGATTTTCAAAGCATAGAAAATTCTTTGAGTACTTATTCGTCGCATATTCAAAATCTTGTTAATATTACTGACAATATGTCGGCAGGATCTTTGGTTTTGATAGATGAAATTGGAGCAGGAACAGATCCTTCAGAAGGGGCTGCTCTTGCCATAGGAATTATCAAATATATGTTGAAAATAGGCGTTTTGGGCATTGTAACTACGCATTACTCAGAATTAAAAGAATTTTGTTTGACAAACCCTAACATCAGAAACGCATCAATGGAATTTGACTTTAAAACTCTGTTGCCGACATATAAGATTATGATGGATTTACCTGGCACAAGCAATGCACTTGCAATTGCTAGACATCTAGGATTAAATTCTGAAATTTTAAATGATGCTAAAAATGCGATTGATGAAGAGAAGCATAATTTTGAAAATGTTTTGAGACTTGCGCGTTCTTTAAAATCTCAAGCGGAAAAAGAGTATGAAGAGGCGAAAAAAGAGCGCGAAAAGTTACAAGAAGAAATTCAAGAAATTGCTAAAGAAAAAGAAAGGATAACTCAATTAAGAGAAAAAATAAATAATCAAGCTGATCGCGAAGTTAAAGAGATCATAATGAAAAAAACAGCCCAAGCCAATGATTATTTAGAGCGGTTAAAAGAAATTGTCAATAAAGCTGAGCTGGATGAAAGCGAAATTTTAAAAGCCAAGCAGTTAAGAACGGCTATAGAAAATCAGCTTTATGATAATTCTTCAGAAAATGTTGACTATAACGAAGTAAGACCGATTAATGAAAAAGAAATACAAGTCGGCATTAATGCCTATATAAAAACACTTCAAAAAGAATGCGTGATTTTGTCTTTACCTGACCGTAAAAATTGTGTTGATGTAAGTGTAGGCAATATGCGGCTAAATATAAAATTGGAAGATTTAGGAGTTTTGAAACATCCTACTATTAAGTCTGAAAAAAAAGAGTCAATAATCTTAAAAAGAGCTGCATCCAAAAATAATGTAACTGTTTCCGATAGTCCAGTCACTTATGTTTCAAGCGAAATTAATCTTTTGGGTAACACAGTTGATGAAGCTGTCGCTAAGCTTGATGTTTTTTTAGATAATGCTGTTAGAAATGGACTTAATGAAGTAAAAATTGTTCATGGCAAGGGAACAGGTGCTTTGAGACGAGGTGTGCATGACTACTTGAAAATCAATAGATTAGTGTCAGGATTCCGTCTTGGTATGAATAACGAAGGTGGAAGCGGTGTTACAATTGTAACGCTTAGTTGATGACTTTTTTATCAATTTGTATTATGATATTAGTTAATGGTGATTATTTATGGTAGAAACTTATTTTGAACAATATAATTCGCTAGAAAATCCTAATATTAATAAGGGTAAGAAAATCTTTTTTACGATTTTGTACTATACCTTTATTGTGTTAGGTGTTATTTTAATCTTTTTACTTTTTAGCCTTCCTTTGTTTCCCGAAGAAATGCCTGTATATCAAATGTTATTAGGTGTTTTGATTTGGATGATTATGCCTATATCATTGTTTATAGGGGCATTTTTTGTAAAAAAGATATTAAATAATATAAATCCAGTTTTTGATTATGTTCTCAACGGAAGAGATTTTTATATAATGCGAATATTTAACAATAATAAAAGAAAGAAGTTTTTAGAGATAAATGTGTCTTCAATGACAGCAATCGGCAAGATATCTTTAGAAAGTTATGAGAGATATGCAGCAGACCCAAATATAAAAAAGATGTATGCACTTACCAATCCTCAAAATGAAGATAATATTTATTATCTGTTTTATAATGATACTGACAAGAAAATATTATTACATTTTGAACCCAATGAGGAATGTTTATTAAATATTAGAAGAACAATCGGCAGAGATATAATATCCAGAAAATAAAGGCACAATATTAACATGATTTACTTAGACAATGCGGCAACAACCAAAATGTATTCTGAAGTTCTAGATATTTATAAAGAATTTGGTTGCGATAATTTTTTTAACCCCTCAGCACTATACAAGCAATCACTTGATGTCGCTATAAAAATCAGACAGGCAAAAGCTACTTTGGCTCAATTTTTTGGCGGAAACTCTGATGAAATAATCTTTACAGCCAGTGCTACTGAGGCCAATAATATGGCGCTCAGAGGTGCTATTAAAACTAATGCTGGAATTGTAATTTCAGCAGGAGAGCATCCTTCAATATATAATACCGCTATGTCATTAAAAAACAGCGGTATTTCTTGTGAAGTAATACCTCTTTTAAAAAACGGTCAAATTGATCAGGAAAAATTATATAATTATTTGACTCAAAATAAAGTTTCGGTGGTTTCGGTAATTCATGCCAGCAACGAAACAGGTGCAATTAACGATATCAAGCAAATTGCTAAAAATGTAAAAAAGATCAGTCCTACTACGCTTTTTCATAGTGATGGAGTGCAAGCTTTTGGAAAAATTTCTGTAAAAAATTTGGGAGTGGACTTATATAGTTTTTCTGCACATAAGATCAAAGGACCCAAAGGAATAGGCAGTTTATACATTAAAAAAGGTGTTAAGCTGAATCCCATAATAACTGGAGGAGGACAGGAAAACAATCTGCGAAGCGGTACTGAAAATGTGGCTAATATATTGGCATTTGCAAAATCAGCAACACTATTTTCAGAACAATACAACTTAGACCAGATGCTTGAATTCAAAAAAGCATTTATAGACATAATAACATCAAAAATAGATGATATAATCTTTACTTTAGCAAATGATTATAGTACTATGCCACACATTATATCTATGATTATACCTAATGTAAAGGGCGAAACACTGCTTCATATGCTAGAAAGCAAAGATATCTTGATTGGTTTGGGTTCTGCATGTTCTTCTAACAGCAGAGGTAATCGTGTATTGCAGGCTTTGGGTTATTCTCCAAAAATGACAGAAAGTTCGGTAAGAATAAGTTTTTCTCCTGACAACACGATAGACGAAGTAAAATATGCTGCAAATACTTTTGTAGAATGTGTAACACAATATAGAAAATCAAACAACAGATAGGACGATTATGAAAAAAGTAATTATTGTTAGATACGGTGAAATTTATCTAAAAGGAGACAACAGAAATTATTTTGAAAGTCTGTTGATTCAAAATATAGATTATGTTTTAAAAGGCTGCGATTACAGTCTAATAAAAATTCGTGGAAGAATTGTAATTACAGATTTTAAAGATGAAGATGAAATCATATCACGTCTTTCTTATGTCTTTGGGATATATTCTTATAGTTTGGGTTATGAAGTAAAAAGTGATTTGAATATTATAAAAGAAACCGCATTAAAGACAATTGAAAACAGCGATACAGTTGAGACTTTTAAGGTTTCAACAAATCGTGCTGATAAAAAATTCTCGCTTAATTCTCAAGAAATAAGCGCAGAAGTAGGCGGTTTTATTTTGCAAAATTTGCCAAAAATAAAAGTTGATATACATAATCCTGATTTTATAGTCTATATTGACCTAAGAGAAGATGGAAATACTTTTGTTTATTCGACCATTATTCAAGGTATCGGCGGATTGCCGGTTGGATGCAGCGGCAGAGGCTTATTGATGCTTTCGGGCGGAATAGATAGTCCAGTTGCTGGTTATATGATGGCAAAAAGAGGATTAAAGCTAGGCGGTGTGCATTTCTTTAGCTTTCCTTATACTAGCGAACTGGCAAAAGATAAGGTTATTCAGCTTTCGCAAATTTTGAGCAAATACAATAACGGAATGGACTTGTATATTGTACCTTTTACTAAAATTCAAGAAAAAATCAATAGTCTTAATACGACATATACCGTAATTTTGATGCGCAGATACATGATGCGTATAGCAAATGCGCTTGCAGATAAATTTGGATATAAGGCTATAGTAACAGGTGAAAGTTTGGCTCAGGTTGCAAGTCAGACATTAGATAGTATGACAGTAACCAATCAAGTGTCTAATTTTCCTGTTTTTAGACCTGTAATAGGTATGGACAAAGAAGAAATAATCAAAATAAGCCGCAAAATTCAAACATACGATGTTTCGATTTTGCCTTATGATGATTGCTGCACAGTATTTGTTCCTAAGCATCCTGTTACCAAACCTAATTTGGCATCAATAGAAAAGCTTGAAAAGCTGTTGGATTTGGACAGTTTAGTAAAAGAAGCAATCGATAATACGGAATCAATTAAAATAGAATAGTAAGGAAAAAAGCATTTAGTTTGTTTTTATTCCTCTTTGTCTAAAAATTTCTTTCATTTTATCCAAAAAAGATTCTTTTCTTTTTTGGATTTCTTTTGTTTTTTGAATTATTTCCCATTTGATATTAATGGCTTTTTGAGGCATATTTCTTATTGAAAAAATCTCTCGCTTTTTATAACGAGGAGCTAGTTGGGCGTTTGCTAAGGTCAAAGTTTGATTGCTGTTATATACTATTAAATCAATATCAGCATAAACTACGGTGTTAGGTTTTATAAAATCTGCAGGTTTGATTTTTTGGTACAGCTTATCGTATACTTGTTTTGTGATCATAGTGGGGTATGTAGCACCTGTAACATTATTTGATAATGCGCTTTTTTCTTCATTGGATAAATTGCCAAGCCAAATACCCATAGTATGTTGTGTGGTATATGATAGACAATACGCATCATTATTTTTGCTGGTCTTTTGATAACTGTTTGTGCCTGTTTTGGCAGCGACAGCATAATCGCAATCTTTGAGTCTTTTTGCTGTTCCGCTTTTTGCAGCAGTTTTTAGCATATCTGTCATAATATAAGCTGTGTCTTCATTAATAATTCGTTTTGGATTAAATGTGTTTTCAAAAATTACTCGTCCGTCTTTTGATGTTATTTTTTTAATAAATGAACTTTTTTGGTGCAAACCATAATTTGGAAATAATGTATATGCTTGTGTTAATTCATACAAAGATACGCCTTTATACAATCCGCCTAATGCTAAACTAAGACCGTTATCATTTTCATCTAAATCAATCCCAAGATTATCTAAAAATTCTATTGAAGTATCTATGCCTACTGATTTTAACACTTTTACAGCTGCAATGTTATTTGATGTGCTTACGGCGTCTCTTACGCTTATCCAACCCATATGTTTTCCGTTATAGTTTTTGGGAGTATAACCATCATAATTAATTGGTTCATCCAAAACCGCGGTAGCTGTTGTAATTAGATTGTTTTGCAGGGCTGGGGCGTAAACAGCCAATGGTTTGATTGCAGAAGCTGGCTGCCTTTTGGTATCCAAAATATCATCATAAGATGAGATAAAACCGATTACGCCTAGAGTCTTGTTTTCAATTATAATTCCTGCATAATCTGGCATGATTCCATTGCTGTTAGCAGCTTGCGGAACATATTTTTCAAAACTTTTTGATAAAGCTTGTTGAACATCATGATCGTAATAGGTATGAATAATACAATCCAAAAGATTGTGCTTAGTAGCCTTTAATATTTTCATGCTTTCTAAAACTGCGCATTTGGTATAAAAGCTTTCATAGTTTTTATACTTTTGGAAAGAAAAAGTTAAATTTTCATCTAAAGCATTTTGATATTGTTGCTGATTAATAAATTTGTTATCAAACATTGCTTTTAGAACAGTGCGCTGCCGTTTTATCAGGTTCTCTTGGTTTTTATATGGATTGTATTTGGCAGGGGAATTAATAATAGCTGATAATGCCGCAGCCTCTGCTATGGTAAGATTTTTTGCCGGTTTAGAAAAATAGACATTAGAAGCTGATTCGATTCCGTGTAATCCGTTGCCAAAATATATGATATTGATATATTTTTCCAAGATTTCATCTTTAGTATAATTTTTTTCTAATTGCCTAGTTATATGTGCTTCTTTTAGTTTTCTTTCAATTGTTCGTTCGTTAGATAAATGTGTGTTTTTTACTAATTGCTGGCTTATAGTAGATGCGCCTTCCTTAAACGAAAATGTTTTCAAATCTTTCAATAAAGCTCCTACCAACCTTATGTAATCTATGCCATTATGCTTGTAAAATCTTTTATCTTCAATAGCAATAAATGCTTTTGGAACATAATCCGGAAGTTCTGTCAATTTTACTGTATTTCCGTATTGGCCATTGTATTCTAAAGGTGTCATGTCATCTGCCAAAACCTCGATTGTTTGACCTATACTGTCAATTAATTCTTTATCTAGATCAATATAATCAATGCTTAAAAAAATAAAAAATATACTTAGTAAGCCTACTAAAGCTACACTACTTAAAGCTAATAATGAAATTTTAAGAGCTTTTTTTAATCTCATAGTAATAGTATTGATTATCCCTAAGGTATTTATTATAGACACGATAAAAGAATTAACTTGTCTAAAACTGTTAATTAAGATATAATTAGAAAATAAAATTTCTATTAAAAAAAGGATGATTAATGTACTATCATATAATAACTTACGGTTGCCAGATGAATGTTCACGAATCAGAAAAACTGGCAGGAATGCTTGAAAATTTGGGATTTGTTAATACATCTGATAAAGAAGAAGCTGATGTCATTGTTTTTAATACATGTTGTATAAGAGATACAGCAGAAAAAAGAGCTTTGGGAAATATTGCAGCATTAAAAAAACTTAAAATCCAAAAGCCTAATTTGATAATAGGTGTTTGCGGTTGCATGCCTCAGCAGGATTCTGTAAAAAAATACATAGAAACCAAAATGCCTTATGTCGATATTGTTTTTGGAACTTATAATTTGCATAAATTCTCTGAACTTTTGCAAAATTGCTTAAAAGAGAAGAAAAGAATAGTTGATATATGGGGAGAGGGTGAATTGCAGCCTGCCAATACCCCTATGAAAAGGACAAGCGGCATCAATGCATGGGTTAATATTACTTATGGCTGTAATAATTTTTGCACATATTGTATAGTGCCTTATGTTAGAGGAAGAGAAATAAGCCGTCCCATGAATGAAATAATAGACGAAGTAAAACAGCTTTTAAGTACTGGACAATATTCAGAAATTACGCTTTTGGGTCAAAATGTTAATTCATACGGCAACGATTTAAATGACGGAACGACATTTGCTAAGCTACTAAAGACTATTGCAGAGCTTGACGGAGACTTTAGGATTAAGTTTATGACATCTCATCCTAAGGATATCAAGAATGAGGTAATAGATACAATAGCCCAATACAAAAAGATTTCCAAGCTTATTCATCTTCCTGTTCAGAGCGGAAGCAATGCGATTTTGAAGGCAATGAATAGAAAGTATACTAGAGAATATTATCTTGACAGAATTAATTATATAAGACAGCAAATACCTGATGTTGGTCTTTCAAGCGATATTATTGTCGGTTTTCCTGGTGAAACAGAGCAGGATTTTATGGATACTTTGAGCCTTGTAAAAGAAGTGGGCTATAATAATTTGTATATGTTTATGTATTCGCCCAGAAAGAATACGCCTGCTGCAAGCATGCCCAATCAAATTGATGAAGCTGTAAAAAAAGAGAGAGTAAAAAAGCTTATCGAGTTGCAAAGAGGGCTTATGCGAGAAATAGCCAAGGAATGCATAGGAAAAAGATTCAGAGCTTTATTTGAAGAATATAAAGACGGAATTTTGTCCGCAGTAACTGATTGCGGAAAATTAGTATTTATTGAAAACGCATCAGAGAATTTGGTCGGAAAATTTGGAGAAGTATTGATTACTGGTGCAAAAAGCGGAAGATTGGTAGGGGAATTGGTTTAATATGGCATTATCACCCATGATGAAGCAATATATGGCAATAAAAGAAATGTATAAAGATTGCCTGTTGTTTTACAGATTAGGCGATTTTTATGAAATGTTCTTTGATGACGCTATTACTGCTAGTCGTGAATTGGAATTGACTTTGACTGGTAGAGATTGCGGTTTGGAAGAACGCGCACCTATGTGCGGTGTTCCTTTTCATTCTGTAGATTCTTATATTGCAAAACTCATAGAAAAAGGGTATAAGGTAGCCATTTGCGAACAAACAACTTTGCCTGAAGAAAGCAAAGGAATTGTTGAAAGAGAAGTTACAAGAATTATCACGCCAGGCACAGTTATAGATAATAATATGCTTGATGAAGGCAGAAATAACTATATTGCCTGCGTCTTTTTGAATAATTCTTCGACCAAATACGAAATTGGACTTAGCTGGGCTGATATAAGCACTGGCGAATTTAATTTTCTTGAAATAAATGAAGATCCTATCAATAAGCTTAATGAAACATTAATTCGTATAAATCCTTCTGAAATTATTTGCAATGAAGAAATGCTTGCAGAAAGCTATAGTTTAAATGCTGTAAAATTCAATCATATACCACGATTTAATGTTTATTACGAATGGGCTTTTAATTACGAAAACGCCTTAAAAAAGATATCAGACAACGGTAAGAGTTTGTTAATAAATAAATCCAAGGTCTTGGCAGTTAGATCTTTGGGTGCTTTGCTGGAATATCTGACTGATACTCAAAAAAGACCTATTACATATTTGAATGGCGTCAATGATTATCAGGAAATTGAATTTTTAGTTATTGATAATACTGAACGCCGAAATCTTGAACTTTTTGAAACCATAATTGACCGTAAAAAACGTGGTTCTTTACTGGGTGTAATTGATAAAACAAAAACAAGCATGGGCGCCAGAATGTTAAGACGCTGGCTTGAACAACCCAGTATTAATAGTAATGTTATCAATCAAAGATTGGACGGAGTTGAGGAATTAATAAATAATCCTATCTTAAAAGAAAATTTGACTCAACTGTTATCCAAAATCAATGATATTGAAAGACTTAGCAGCAAAATTGCATATGGAACAGTTAATCCAAGAGAATGCGTTGCAATCAGCAATTCGCTTAAAAATGCAGAACAGGTGATTTTTGCTCTAAAAGATGTAAAATCAGAAATTTTACATAGTATTTATGATAATTATGACGGGGCAAAAGATATAATTGACCTAATCGACTGCGCAATTGAAGAAAACCCGCCTGCAATAATACGTGACGGCGGAATCATTAAGGCAGGATATAATAAAGAATTAGATACGTTGAGGAATGCCGGCAACAACGCAAAACAGCTTATTGCGGCATTGGAGGCTCAAGAAAAAGAAAGTACAGGCATCAAAAATCTAAAGATAGGCTTTAACAAGGTTTTTGGCTTTTATATTGAAGTTACAAAATCTCAACTTGATCAGGTGCCTTACCGCTATCAAAGAAAGCAGACCATTGTAAACGGTGAAAGATATATTACTCCGGAACTAAAAGACCTTGAGTCGAAAATTCTTGGCAGTGAAGAAAAGGCAATAAAACTTGAACAAAGTTTATACAATGAAATAATCGCTAATTTGAAATCATATGTTTCTAAAATTCATAAAATTGCTCAAGATATTTCACTTGTAGATTGCATCCTCTCATTTGCCGTAGTGTCGGCAGAAAATAATTATGTAAAGCCGATAATTAATGATAATGTTGATTGTCTAAAGATTATAGAGGGAAGACATCCTGTTGTAGAAAAATTTATAAAAGATGGCGAATTTGTTCCTAACGATACATATTTGGACAATAAAGATAATCGCACGTTAATAATCACAGGTCCAAATATGGCAGGAAAAAGTACTTATATGCGTCAGGTTGCGTTAATAACAATACTTGGACATATGGGTTGTTTTGTACCAGCAAAAGAAGCTTATATTCCAATAACAGACCGCATTTTTACACGTATCGGTGCAAGCGATGATCTTACATACGGACATAGCACCTTTATGGTAGAAATGATGGAAATGTCGCAGATCCTAAAAAATGCAACTTCAAAAAGTCTTTTGATTTTGGATGAAATAGGAAGAGGAACATCTACTTTTGACGGACTTAGTATTGCTTGGGCTGTAATGGAATATGTTTCGTCTGTTTTAAAAGCCAAGACCTTATTTGCAACGCATTATCATGAGTTGACAGAACTAGAAGGAGTTTTTGAAGGGGTAAAAAATTATAGGGTTTTGGTAAAAGAAGTTAACAAATCTATTTTATTTTTACATAAAATCGTAAGAGGCGGGGCTAATAAAAGCTTTGGTATAGAAGTTGCGTCGCTGGCAGGCTTGCCCAAAGAAGTAATCGAAAAAGCACGAAAGATTTTAAAAATTTTGGAAGAAAACGATATTAATTATAATGAACGAGTTAATGCGCTTACAGGTCGTCAATTATCGATGTTTGACCAGATAAATGTTTCTGGATTTGAGCAAATAAAAAATATTTTAGAAGAAGTTGATATCAATACAATAACGCCTGTTCAAGCTTTTGAAATATTGGCTGATTTGAAAGAAAAGGTTAAAAAATTATGAGTAAAATCAATGTACTAAGCAGTGATATATATAATCTTATAGCGGCAGGTGAAGTTGTTGAAAGACCGTCTTCCATAATAAAAGAACTTGTTGAAAACAGCATAGACGCTGGGGCAGATTCTATAACAGTAGAAATCAAAGAAGGCGGTATAAAATATATTAAGGTTTCGGACAACGGTTCAGGTATTGAAAAAGATGATTTAAAAAATGCACTGTTGTCCCATGCAACCAGCAAAATTACTAAAAAAGATGATTTGAACGCTATAAGCACATTAGGTTTTAGGGGAGAAGCGTTAGCAAGCATTTCTGCGGTAAGCAAACTAAAAATTTTATCACGCACAAGTTCAAGCGATTTAGGATATGAAATATCTTCTACAGGAGGCAAAATTTCTGAAATAACAGAAAAAGGTTCGCCATTAGGCACTATTATCACAGTAGAAGATTTGTTTTTTAATGTGCCTGCAAGAGCAAAATTTTTAGGCAAACCTAGTTCAGAGGAAAATCATGTTACTAATTACATATCCAGACTAATACTTGCCAACCCTAATATTTCTATAAAATATATAGTTAACGATAAAATAATTTATCAGTTTAGCGGAAAAGGCATAGAAGCCGCAATTTATACCATATATGGAAAAGAAGCGCTTGATAATTGTCTTTATGTTTCAAGCGATAATCCTAATCTTAAGGTAGTAGGTTATTTAGGTAATCCGAATTATACAAAAGCTAATAGGACATATCAAACTGTTATTATTAACGGTCGTTATGTCAATAATGAAACAGTATCTATTGCTGTTCATAATGCCTATCAGGACAAATTAATGAAAAGGCAGTATCCTTTTTATGTTTTGTATCTGACCATTCCTTTTGATAAAGTTGATGTCAACGTTCATCCTAACAAACTTGATGTGCGTTTTTGGGATAAGAGTTATATATTTAAAGCTATTTTTTCTGCAATAAGAAATACTCTAAACAAAAATGAGTTTATAAAAGAAATTAAAGAAGAACCTTTGGCATTATCTGAAGAAATAAAACAGGAAGAAACGTTAAAGCCAAAAGTAAATGAAAGTCTTAGCAATAGTAGTATTGATTTAAAATACAATGAAAGACTATTCGATAACACAATAAAATCATCTAATTTTGTAAGAGATGATGGCGGCAGAATGAGTATGATTTTAAACAAACTTGCAGAAATGAAAAAGTCACCGCAAGTTCAAGAAAAATCATACCAGACAGATATCTTTAATCGAAATGAAAAGGCAGAATCTAATACACTTGAAACCAAATCTGTTCAGCCTGAAATATTTGAAACTGCTAAAAAGCCGATAATCTTGGGCGTGCTTTTTGATACATACATAATGATCGAAATGACAGATAACCTATATATCATGGATCAACACGCAGCGCATGAGCGGCTTTTGTTTGATAGATTTATAAAAGATATTGAAAATAATATTAATGATATTCAAGATTTGCTTGTTCCATATATTTTTAAGGTCAATCATTTAGAAAATAACAAAATTACTGAAATGCTAGACGAGCTAAATGCTATGGGATTTGGTATAACTGAATTTGGCAATCTTACTTACAAAATATCGACAGTTCCTTTCTTGCTGTCAGATATTAATATAAAAGATTTTATTAATGAGATTTTAAATGAAAACACCAAGAATATAAATACATCTGATCTTTTGAGAGATAAGATTGCAAGCGCTGCTTGTAAAGCTGCAATTAAGGCAGGAGATACTCTAAAAGATGATGAGATTATGTCGTTAATTAATCAGCTTAATGAAAACAAAACAGAACTTTTATGTCCTCACGGACGACCGATTATAACAAAAATCAATAAAAAAGAAATTGAAAAATGGTTCAAAAGGGTAATTTAATAGTTATTTGCGGACCTACTGCTGTAGGAAAAAGTGCTTTAGGATTATCTTTAGCAAAAAAATATAACGGCGAAATTGTTTCGGCTGATTCTATGCAGATTTATCGCGGAATGGATATTGGTACAGCCAAACCTAGCAAACAAGAACAAAAAGAAGTAAAACATCACCTTATAGATATTATTGATGTAAACGATGAATACTCTGCAGAGCAATTTAAAGATGATGCTGATGCTGCTATATCTGATATAATTTCGCGAGGCAAAATTCCTATTGTTGTTGGTGGAACGGGATTTTATATTAAGGCATTACTGTATGAACATAATTTTGGCAATGCCCCTAAAGATGAGAAAATTAGAGAGAAATATAAAAAAATATTAGAGCAATATGGCAAGGAATATTTGCACGATATTTTAAAAGAAAAAGATTTTGTTTCGTCAAAAAAAATTCATCCCAATGATACAAAAAAAGTCATAAGAGCATTGGAAATTTATGAAGTAAGCGGAACCAAAAAATCCGATTTGGTTCAAAGCCAGCAGGTTAACAGATATGAATTTAAAATGTATTGTCTTAATATGGAACGCCAATCATTATATGACAAGATTAATAAAAGAGTTGATATAATGATTGATAACGGTCTTATTGACGAAGTTAGACAACTTCTACAAAATGGCGCTGATATTAATTCGCAAGCGATGCAGGGTATAGGCTACAAAGAAACGGCTGCTTTTCTAAACGGCAAAATATCTAAGGATGAAATGATAGAGTTATTAAAACAAAACACCAGGAATTACGCAAAACGTCAAATAACCTTTTTTAAGGGTATGAAAGATGCAGAATGGATAGATATTCATAGTACTGTACCTGATATAGTACTTTGAAATTAAAGGATAGATGATGAAAATTAAGCAATTTATTGATGATTGTGAGCAAAGATGCAGTGAAGAATATAAAAAAATTGATGAAACTGCCTTATTTAATCAAAAAAAAGTTTTAGATGCTTTTAGAGAATGCAAAATTGGATTGCAACATTTCAATGGTTCAACAGGATACGGTTATGGAGATTCTGGCAGAGAAAAACTAAATGAAATATATTCAAAAGTGTTTAATTCTCAAAAAGCCTTGGTTTCGCCTCTAATAAGCAGCGGTACGCATGCCATTTCGTTATGTCTATATGGAATTTTACGTCCAGGAGACATTATGTTAAGTATCAGCGGAAATCCTTATGATACTTTACATGAGATAATATTAGAAAAAGGAAATGGTTCGTTGACTGACTTTGGCATCAAATATCATCAAATAGAACTAAAAGATGGTAACTTTGATTTTGAAAGCATAAAAGATTATCTAAGCCAGAATAAAGTCAAAATGGTCTTTATTCAAAGATCAAGAGGATACTCCTGGTTAAGAGCGCGTTCAATAGAGCAAATAAAAGAAGTCTGCGGTTTGGTAAAGAGCATAAGCCCAGAATCAATTATTATGGTTGATAATTGCTATGGCGAATTTGTTGACAAAATTGAACCAACAGAAGCTGGTGCTGATATTTTTGCAGGCTCATTAATAAAAAATCCGGGCGGTGGACTTGCGCCGACAGGCGGATATATTTGCGGCCGTACTGATCTTGTAGATTTGGTAGCCGGAAGACTTACTACACCTAATTTAAAAGACGAAGTAGGATCTTATTCAGCAGGTTACAGATTGTTCTTTCAAGGACTGTTTATGGCACCGCATACGGTTGCACAAACATTAAAAGGCTCTTTGCTTATAAGAGAAGCTTTCAGTTCTCTTGGCTATAAAGTTTTGCCTTCACCAAAAGAACATAATAATGATGTTATAACCTCAATAGAATTTGAAAATGAAGAGCAGTTAGTTGAATTTCATCGTGCTATTCAATATTGCTCTCCTGTGGATAGCTATGTAACACTTTATCCTTGGGATATGCCTGGATATAATGAACAAGTTATAATGGCAGCAGGAACTTTTGTGCAGGGCGCGTCAATAGAACTAAGCAGCGATTCACCTATAAAAAAGCCGTATATAGCTTACATACAAGGTGGGTTGACTTATGAGCATGTAAAATTAGCTGTAATGATGTGTCTAGAAAAACTTGATCTGATTAAATAAAAAAATAAATGGCTTTATAAATAAAATATAAAGCCATTATTTAATTATATATTATTTGTATCTTCTAATGAGACCAACTACAAGTCCTAAAATCTCTACGTCTTCAACAATTATAGGATCATATTTATCGTTTTCTGGCTGAAGTCTTATATGATTTTGTTCCATATAAAATCTTTTTACGGTTGCTTCACCGTCAATCATCGCTGCAACGATTTCACCATTATTGACAACTGATTGCTTTCTAACAACAATTTTATCGCCGTCTAATATACCAGCATTAATCATACTGTCTCCGCTTACGGTAAGCAAAAATAATTCGCCATCAGAAAACAAATCATTGGGCAGGGGAAAAACGTCTTCTACATTTTCTACCGCAGTAATTGGTGTACCTGCCGTAATTTTACCAACCAAAGGAATATCTACTGTTTCTTTTTTTGGAAAATCTGAAAATTCATTGAGAATTTCAATTGCGCGCTTATGGTTATCAACTTTTTTTATGTAACCGTAATATTGAAGTCTATTTAAAGAATAATAAGCTGTTGCTGTTGAAGTGATATTCAAAGCTTTACAAATTTCTCTTACAGTAGGAGGGTAGCCGTATTTGGTGCTATATCTTTTTAAAAAATCTAACACCTTTTCATCTTTTGGATCTAATTCTCTTCTATCCATGATCAACACTCCTTATGAGTTTATTATATATTATAACACAAAAAAAGCGACATGGCAAACATTCGTTTGATTAATCATCATCCCGTAATTTGACTTTTCTTGCGGCGTTTTTTCGGATTTCTACATCAAGTGCCGCATAATGTTTTTTTGTTGTGTTTACATCTCTATGTCCTAAAACATCTGCCACTACATAAATATCGCCAGTGGCTCTATATAATTCTGTTCCAAAGGTGCTTCTTAATTTGTGAGGAGTTATTTTTTTCAAAGGCGAAACAATACGAGCGTATTTTGTAACAAGATTTTCAACGGCCTTGGTAGATATTCTGCGATTTTGCATAGATAAAAACAAAGCCTTTTCTTCTTTAGGAACATCAGGATAGGTCAGACGCTCATCTAGATATCTTCTTAATGCGTTAGCAACCTCATCTGAAAAATATAATATAGTCGAATTGCCGCCTTTTCTTACCACAGTAAAGGCATTTGAATTAAAGTCAACATCTTCTATATTAAGTCCTACCAGCTCGCTTATACGAATACCAGTGCCCAAAAATAATGTCAAAATAGCATTATCTCTAACTTTAGTTTTAGAATGATAAAATTTTTGATGGTCGCTAAGACCAGCGCCTGTTTCGCTTTGATCTAAGATATCCGCAACTTCATTAACATCCAATCTAATAATTTCTTTTTCATGTATTTTAGGAAAATCAACTTTTGCCGCAGTGTTGGATTCTAGCTTGCCTTTATTGAAAAAATATTTAAACATTGTTCTGATGCTGGCAAGACGGCGTGCCCTTGAATATTCTTTATTGGTATGAGTTTTTCCGTTTTCGTCTTTATAAAATGTCAAAAATGCTAGGTATTTTTCTAAATCTGTTTGGGTAATTTTTTTCAAATCTTCAAGATCAATTGATTTTACGTCTTTATATAATAAGTTTTTTGAAAGATAATCCAAAAAAACCTTCAAATCGTAAGCATAATTTAATCTCGTCAAAACTGAAGTGCGTGGCTCAATTCCCAAAAAAAACTCTGAACAAAATGCAGGCAGTTCTTTTTCAAGATTTTGAAGCTTCAAAATGTTGTTATAATTTCTTTCATTATAATAATTTTTACCCATAATTATATTATAAAGTTTTTACGCACAGTTGTACAGTAGTTATAAATAATGAAATTAGATTTTAAGTTTCTAAACTGATATTAATTAATTTTTAGTATATAAAAATAAACCACCTAATGATAGGCGGTTTGCTTTTTCTTTTTAAAAAAAATATGCTATAATTATGGTTCGAGACTTGCATATCTTGGCAGGGGAAGAGGGACTCGAACCCCCAACCGACGGTTTTGGAGACCGCTACTCTACCATTGAGCCATTCCCCTAAGAGATACTTCAATATTATATAATAATGTAATTTTTTAGTCAATAATTAAGGTGTAAAAAAATGAAATATAAGTTAGGAATTATTGGATTAGGCAACATGGGTGGCGCAATCTTAAAAG
>DATCJR010000014.1 GCA_036562685.1 Clostridia bacterium
GTTCAGAGCTTTGCCGTCAAATAGCTAAGTATAACCCAAGACAGCTTATTATATTGGATATATATGAAAACAATGCTTATGAAATACAGCAAGAATTGAAGATGCAGTATGGTGATAAGCTCAATTTGGTTGTAGAAATAGCATCTGTAAGAGATTATGACAAACTAGAAATATTATTCCAAAAATACAGACCTAATCTTGTATATCATGCTGCGGCGCATAAGCATGTTCCGCTTATGGAACACAACCCAGATGAAGCTATCAAGAATAATGTATTTGGGACATACAATGTAGTTAAGCTCTCAGACAAGTATGGTGTAGAAAGATTTGTTTTGATTTCGTCAGACAAGGCTGTGCATCCTGCCAATGTAATGGGTGCTACTAAGCGTGTATGCGAAATGATTGTTCAGTCCATGAAAGACAACTCCAAGACCAAGTTTATGGCAGTAAGATTTGGAAATGTTCTTGGTTCTAATGGTTCTGTTATTCCGCTGTTTAAAAAGCAAATTGAAAATGGCGGACCTGTACTTGTGACAGATAAAAACATTATCAGATACTTTATGACTATTCCTGAAGCTGTAAGCCTTGTAATGATGAGCGGAGCAAAAGGCGAAAATGGTTCGGTTTATGTGCTGGATATGGGCGCTCCTGTTAAGATTGATGACCTTGCAAGAAAGATGATAACTTTGGCAGGCTTTGTTCCTGACAAAGATATTAAGATAGAATATACCGGATTAAGACCAGGCGAAAAGATGTATGAAGAGCTGATACTTCATAAGGACCATTGCCGCAAGTTAGATCATAAAATATATGTTGAAGATCTGGCTAACATTTCTCAGGACTATATAATCAAAGTTTTGAAAAGATTTTCTGACGCATTAAATAATAACGATACGAAAGCGTTGACTGATGCGTTAATGGAAGCAGCATATAACGGCGAAGACAAGAGCTTTGATTCGTTGAAAACCAATTTTGAAAAAGTTGCTGAGGTTATAGACTATGACCAAGCAGTAGGACAAGCTTAAAATTATGATTTCTTTTTTTGTTTTGTTGATTACGTTACTTGTTGCGGCTTTGCCCGTTATAGAACTAAAAGGCGCAATACCTTTGGGGTTGGGACTTGCAGCGCATTACAGTTTGGATATTAATCCATGGGTTTATTTTGTTTTTGCTTTTATCGGCTCGTGCCTTCCGGCGCCTTTTATTATTGCTTATTTGCGTCCTGTTTTGGCTTTTTTGGGTAAGACAAAACTATTCAAAGGGTTGTCGGATTGGGTAAACAAAAGAATATCCAAAAAAGCTTCAGAGCTTAATCAAAAAGCCGATAAAAAAGCAGATGATTATGTCCAAAACCTTGAAGATAATAATGATATCCAAAAGAAATCAGAAGCTAAAAAAAGGCGGCTTGATTGGCTCAAATATACGGCTTTGTTTCTGTTTGTTGCAATTCCCCTGCCGCTGACTGGCATTTGGACAGGTTCCGGAATAGCATCTTTTATGGGCTTAAAAGTGAAGGCTGCTTTGCCCATAGTTGTATTAGGAAATCTAGTCGCTGGTCTAATAGTAATGGCGCTGTCTTTGGCTGGTTTTCAAATCGCAGGAATCAGTTTGATTAATTTTGGTTAATAATTAGATATTATTGCATATAGTACATAATTGATTTTTTTAAGCTTCTTAATTTTTTAAGAGGCTTTTTTGTTTAATAAAGATTTTGGCTTATTTTTGTGAATTTTTTTTATTTTTTTTCGCAAACTAAAAGACTATTTAAAAAAAAGATGTTTAGAAATTGTGATTTGGGAGAATAATCATGAAAGAGTATTTAATCAAGCTTAATGACGAATTAGACAATGAATTAGAACTCCGCGCAAAGTCAAAAGGCGTTTCCAAAGAAGAATATTTGAACGATATCGCGAAACTTTTTTTGTCTTATTCGCATAGTATAGACCGAGAAGATATGAAAAAGGGTTATGAGGAAATGGGAGCAATCAATCTTTCTCTTGCTGACATAGGGGATTATAATGGAAAAACCGAACATAAAAAGAGGTTCAATATATTTTGCCGACCTAAGTCCGGTAGTAGGAAGTGAACAGGGAGGCTTGCGTCCAGTTTTGGTTATTCAAAATGATATAGGCAACAAGCACAGCCCTACCATTATTGCTGCCGCCATAACCAGTCAAATAAACAAAGCAAAGCTCCCTACGCATATAGAAATTAAAGGTGAGCAGTTTGGACTTAATAAAGACTCTGTAATCTTATTGGAACAAATACGAACTTTAGATAAAAGACGGCTAAGAGAAAAAATAGGTGAATTAGACGAAAAAACTATGGAAAGCGTAAACAAAGCGATACTTATTTCTTTAGGATTTTTCTAAGAGAAATCATATAAAAAGCACAAAAGAAAACCCGCTATTTTTATAGCGGGTTTAGTCTTTTTTATATAATTCTTTTAAATCCTAAGCTATCCATAAATTGTAAGAAAGCCTTGTTGCCTTTGTCATCATCCTTAAATATTGCAACACATTTCAAGATTTTTTCGCAGGCTTTGTTGATATAATTTTCAATAGCTTGACCTGCGTCTTCATCGCTCAAATTAGTTCCATAATCATTAATTAGCTGAGCGATCATTCCAGTATGATGTACCAAAGGATGATTGGGATCGCTTAGTTCTTTTAATTGTCTTTTGCCAAGCAAAAATTCTTTAATTCCCTCGGCTTCTTTGGATAGTCTGCCAGGCAAAATAAATACGCCCATTGCTTCTATAAGTCCGATGCCTTCTTTTTTGATATTTTGTAAATCAGGACTTACATGGAATATTCCATCAGGATGAGCTTCATCACAGCGGTTGTTTCTTAAAATTATATCAAGAGAATATTCGCCGTCTTCGTTAAATCTTGCAATAGGGGATACAGCGTTATGCCGTTCGTCTGTATATGCAATGATGTTGAGTTCTTCATTGCTGTAATCTAAAAAATGTTCCAAAATATACTCAAACAGTTTTTCTAAAGACTTGCGGTTTTGGCTTTCTATTCTTATGACACTGTTATACCAGTCAGGAATAAGTATTCTTACATCAGGATAATCTTCTGATGAAAATCTATATTTTACCTTAGCTTTATGCAGCGGCATCTTGTATGCTCCGCCTTGATAGTGATCGTGATTTAAAATTGATCCGCCTACTCTAGGTAAAGATGCGTTTGAACCTAGAAAATAATGAGGAAACAAATCAATAAAATCAAACAAACGTACCACTGTGGTTGGATTGACGTTCATAGGTACATGTTCGCTGCTTAGTACGATGCAATGCTCGTTGTAATATCTATATGGAGAGTATTGAAAATACCATTGTTCTTCATTAAGTAAAATAGGTATTGTACGCAGTGTAAGTCTTGAATTATAATCGTCTCTGCCAGGATATCCTTCATTTTCCTTGCATAATTGGCATTTTGGATAGCCTGTTTGAGGCTTTTTTAGCACTTCAGCAATTTTTTTGTTGTCTTTTTCAGGTTTTGAAGTGTTTATAGTTATTTCCAAATCTGCTTTTTCGCAGTGCGCTGTCCATGACAAGTTTGATAAAACTTCTTCATATCTAATATAATTGGATTTTATGCAGTAGTCGTATAAAAACGAACACGCCTCTTTTATGCCTTTTTCATATGCTGTCTGGTCAAACAGATCTATGACAAAAGATGGAGGCGGACACAATAAATCCATAATCTCTGTTTCAAAATTGACTCTTTGATGTTCAGATATTATGTTATTAGCTATAGCATAGTCTGAAAGCTGGGCCAAGATTGGAGCAGGACTTTTCATTTTGGAGATATCTTTTTCGTTTGGATTGGATTTAGATGAAGGTTCATCTAGTCTGAGCTTTGCTAACAACTTGTTTCTGATGTAAATATTATCAGCAAGCGGTAAATATAAATGAGTATTTGCATAACACAACAAGTCCTCTAAACAATCCTGAGGAGAAAATTTAGCCATTAAAAACCTCACAAAATAATTGGATTTATGAACGAAAACGACATATTTAAAATATCAATCGCCTTTTATAATTATATATCATAAGAGATATTTTAGCAATACCAAAAATCTAAGCATTTTTCTATAAACCACAATTTTTTTTGGGAAACTTTTTGCATTTGCCAAACATTGACTAAAAAAACAGTATGTAATATAATGTCAATAATCATTCCTAAAAGGAGCGAGTTATGACACAATTTATTGCCGCATTTACCTTTAACTGGTACGGCTTTTTGATAGCGATGGGCATCATTATTGGTACCATTGGCGCTTATCTTTTGGCTAAAAAACGTGGATATAATGGTGATGTTGTTTTTGATATAGTTATATGGGCAGTGCCCTTTGCGATAATTGGCGCAAGACTATATTATGTAATTTTTGATATTATAGGTTCGGGCGCTAAATATACTTTTCCCGAAGTTTTTGGCTTTACTGGAAGCGGATTTAGGCTTCAAGGACTTGCAATTTATGGCGGAGTCTTAGGTGCTATTTTGGGAGTATATCTTAATAGCCTTATGTATAAACGTAAAGAAAAGAAGACGGGTGTAAAGAAAGAAACATTTTTGCAGATGTGTGATATAGGTTCGCCTTTTTTGATTTTGGGACAAGCTATCGGCAGATGGGGTAACTTTGTCAACGGCGAAGTTTATGGTCAGCCTATTGTCAATCCGGCATATCAGTTTTTCCCTATTGCTGTGGAAATAGACGGAATGTGGTATCAGGCATTGTTCTTCTATGAGTCTGTGCTTAACCTTATAGGGTTCTTTATATTGCTTTGGTTCTTTATAGGCAGACGCCGCAGTTTCTCTGGCTTTGTGTTTGCAAGCTATGGCATTTATTACGGACTTGTAAGAATTATTTTGGAATCTTTCCGTGACAAATCCAAGTTTATTTTATATCTGATTCCTGACGTGTTGCCTGTTTCACAATTTGTAAGCGCAATTGCTATCATTTTGGGCGTTGTTGGAATAATATATGTATGGAGAAAAGCTGAAAAAGAGGGCAAAAAGGTTCCTATATTAGTTCATTATGATGACTGGGAAAAAACAGGATTGCCTGAAGAAATTTATGGAAAACCGCTAGCTATAGACGAATACGAATATGTAGAAGTGGAAGAAAGCGTAGAAGATTATTTGGATAAAACCGCACAAGATAAACCAAAACAAGATACAGAGCAAAAAGATAATATTTCTAAAGACCAAAAATAAAGAAATATAGTTTAGATTAAAAAAAGATAAGAATTATTATAATTCTATGAAGATTATAGAATTATTTATATTTTTGTATTATAATAAGAGCATAAAATTAATAATGTAAGGAGTCAATTATGTCAACCAACAACCCCGAGCAAAAATTACCCAGATATAATCTTAGTTTGCTCTCTACCGTGCTTTGTTCGCTGGAGTTAATTTTATTTGGAGTATTTTTATTAGTAGTTAATTTTAAGCCTGATTTTTTGGGTAGTGAATGGACAGTTGCCAGAATATGGCTTCCAGCAACTTTAGGCGTAATTTGGCTTATATGCTTAACTCACAGCTTGATTATTAAAAATACGGTTACCTTATGGATAAGTTTTGTTTTTGCTACATGTCTTGCTGCATGGCTGATTCATAATGTGGGCGGAGTTGGTTATGAAAGATTTTATCCCATATATGTTGCAATCCCTGCAATAGCTAGCGCAGGAACATTATTATTCTCAAAAGATAAAAATCTTCACTTAAAATCGATTGTATTCTTTGGCGGCGTTGCTTTAATATTATTCTTAAATTCTGCTGCTAGAATTGATTGGTGGATTATAGCACCCATTGTAGTAATAATGGTTGGTTTGTTTATCTTTATTAATGCTATAACAACCAAGAAAGGACGTTGGGATGATGGTGATAGACCCCAAAGAGACAGACCTTACGAAACCAGAACTGAAGATAATAAAAAGTAAAGGAAGATAAAAACAATTTAGAATGCGCGATCTTACAATGTTATCAGACTTTTATGCCCTTACTATGATGCAGGGGCATTTTTCTGCTTCAAAACAGGAAAACGCTGTTTTTGAAGTATTTTTTCGTCAAAGCTCAACTTTCAACTATGCTATTGCGGCTGGACTTGAAGAAGCCGTTGACTTTGTAAAAAATATAAAATTTACTAAAGAAGATATACAATATCTTCGCAGTCTTAATGCTTTTACAGACGACTTTCTGGACTATTTGTCCAATTTTAGATTCAAAGGCAGTATAAGAGCAGTGCCCGAAGGTACTGTGATTTTCCCCGGAGAACCAATAATGACGGTAGATGCCGATATAAAAGAAGCTATGTATATTGAAGCCGGCATCTTAAATATTATCAACCATCAGACATTAATTGCGACCAAAGCATCAAGAATTTGCTGGACTGCTGGCGGCAAACCTGTAATAGAATTTGGTCTTAGACGCGCCCAAGGCCCAGATGCAGGCATATACGGAACTAAGAGTGCTATTATAGGCGGATGCGTAGGTACTAGTAACGTTTATGCAGGTAAAAGATGGAATATCCCTGTTAGGGGAACGCATTCTCATGGCTGGGTGCTTAGTTTTCCTAGCGAGCTTGATGCTTTCAGAGCTTATGCAAAGATTTTCCCTGATTCATGTTTATTATTGGTAGACACTTACGATACATTAAAAAGCGGTGTTCCCAATGCTATAAAGGTGTTTGACGAGCTGAGAGCTCAAGGTCATGAACCAGTAGGAATTAGACTTGACAGCGGAGATTTGGCATATTTATCCAAAAAAGCAAGAGAAATGCTTGATAATGCCGGATATGAAAAAGCCAAAATTTTTGCAAGCGGCGATTTGGATGAGAATGTGATTTTGCATCTTAATGCACAGGGTGCATGTATTGATATGTACGGAATAGGCACTAAGCTGATTACAAGTTCGGACCATCCTAGCCTTGGCGGAGTATATAAGATTGCCGCAACAAAAGCTAACGGTAAAGTTGAACCCAAAATGAAAGTATCCGACTCTTTGGAAAAAATAACCAATCCAGGAATTAAGGAACTTTATAGAATTTATAACAAGAGCAATGGATACGCAGAAGCTGATCTTATTGCGCTAAAGGGAGAAAAATTTGGCAAACCTTTAACTATTACTCATCCTATAGAACGCTGGAAATCAGTAACTTTTGAGGATTACGAGATGAGAAAACTGCTTGTTGACATTATGATTGACGGCGAAGTGGTTTATAAGTTCCCCACTTTACAAGAAATAGCCGAATATTCCAAAAAAGATTTTGATACTTTCTGGCCCGAATACAAACGCATAGGCAATCCGGAAATTTATAAAGTGGATTTGTCTGACGAATTATATGAACTAAAGCAGTCAATGATAAAGAAGATTAAGGAGAAGAAATTAATTTAGGTTTTATAAACATCCAAAAGATATTTTTAGAAGAAATTATCTTTGGAATGAAAAAGATTGTTTTTTTGATCAACTTTAAGATAAAAATAATTACCTTAATATTCTAAAATTTTATCAAAAACGACAAAAAATTAATCACCTATATAATATAATAAGGTATATATGGAAGAAATCGATCTCAGTAAAAAAAGCCTTAATTCTGAAGAGGTAAGGCAATATATAGACGCCATAAGGCGTAGCTATGAATACACCCTGTCCGAACAAAAGGACAGGATTTTTGAGTTGCGTGAACAAGTAAAAGAACTTGAGTCCAAACTCGAAGTTTATAAAAGCCGCGGCAGACAAATCAATCAGGCGCTTATGGCTGCTGTTGCTAAGGCCGAAGAATTAGAACAGGCCGCCAAATTAAAGTATGATATGGAGATAAAGGGGCTTAAACTTTTTCATGCAAAATGGCTTTCGTATTATAAAAAGATCATAGAAAAATATCCAATAGATGACGAGCTTGTCAAGATCGCAAAGTTCAATGAAAATATGTCTGAAGCATTGGCTTTGATAGATAAAGAAGAAGTTTTAGAGGCGTCTAAACCTGAGCAAAGCAATCAAACATCTATTGAAAGTCAGCCCAATAAGCAGCAGCCCACAAAAGAGCATGCTGAGGTTATGCGCGCAATTGAAGCTGTTAAAAAAGAACAGGAAAAGAAGCAAGAACAAAACGAACAAGATATCATAAACCGTCAATATGAATCCGAAAAAGCAAGACTCAACCAAAATTCAAAAGCTTGGGATCCTATTGAAAACATAAAGAAATATTACGAATCAAAAGCCGCTTTTTCTTTGGAAGAGGCATTGCATCCAAAAGAAAGTCTGGAAGAAATTTTGAAGGATTTGCTATAAACTTTTTAATATAGATATTTGACAAGTTAACAGTATTGTGTTAACCTATCCGTTGGAGCCGCTCAAAAAAGGTTTTTTTAAGTTATGGTTTTCATACACCTTAAAAATTGGCGGAGACTTGAAAATATAGGAGGCAAAG
This sequence comes from Clostridia bacterium, assembly GCA_036562685.1. Classification (NCBI taxonomy): domain Bacteria; kingdom Bacillati; phylum Bacillota; class Clostridia; species Clostridia bacterium. The sequence goes on from DATCJR010000014.1 coordinate 8,446, forward strand.
AAATTATGTATGCAGTCGTAGATAACGGCGGTCATCAGTACAAGGTACAAGTTGGCGATGTTCTCACCATTGAAAAGGTTGAGGCAGAACAAGGTTCAACCATTGAACTAAAGCCCGTTTTGATTGTCGATGGCGACAAGGTGTCAACAGGAAGCGAAATCGGCGCACAAGTAGTGAAAGCTGAGGTTTTGGGTGTAGTTAAAGGCGAAAAGATAATCGTTTTTAAGTACAAGGCCAAGAAGAATTCCCGCAAAAAACAAGGACACCGTCAAAAATACACTAAGATTAAAGTTGTAAGTATTGGTTAAATGACCTTAGTCAAAATAAAAAAACAAGGCAAGTCCATTAAAAGCGTAGAAAGCATAGGACATACGGGATATGCAGCGCAAGGCGAAGATATTGTATGTGCGGCATTATCGAGTATAATACAAACAGCTTTATTAGGACTTTTGAGTGTAGCAGCAATTAATGTTAAGTATGACAGGGATGACGAAGACGGATATCTTAAGTTTGAACTGCCAGACAATATAACCGAAGAACAAGCGCACGATGCCGATGTAATTTTGACTACTATGTATATGGGGATAGCTGATTTGGAAGAAAGCTATTCGGACTATATCAAATTGGAGGTAAAATAAAATGTTTATAAATATTCAATTGTTTGCTCATAAGAAGGGCGGCGGAAGTTCAAAGAACGGTCGTGATAGTGCTGCTAAAAGATTGGGCGTAAAAGCTAACAACGGTCAATTTGTTACAGCAGGAAGCATTTTGATGCGTCAACGCGGTACAAAGATTCATCCTGGCAATAACGTTGGCAAGGGTGGAGACGATACATTGTTTGCTCTTATCGACGGTGTAGTACGCTTTGAGCCTATGGATAGACAAAGAAAGAAAGTTTCAGTTTATGCTGAATAATCTTTAGATGTGAAAAGATTTTGCCTCTTAAGTTTTAAGAGGCTTTTTTTATTGTTGATTTTTTGATTTTTATTTATAATTTTTTTATGGAAATTTTAGTTGATAAAGGCAAAATCGTCATTGACAATCCCGACAGCTTTAAGATTAAGGATATTTTGGATTGCGGACAGGTTTTTAGATATAATATTTTTTCTGATTATGCCGAGGTCTTATCAAAAGACCATTACGCACGCATTATAGAACAGGAAAATAAGATAACCATTGAGTGCGATGACGCTCAATATTTTTATAATTATTTTGATTTGGATACTGATTATAATTCAATAAAGCAAAAGTTAAGAGTCAATCCTTTGATGTGTACTGCCATAGATTTTGGACAGGGCATAAGGATTTTGAAGGGCGATCTGTTTGAGATCTTAATCAGCTTTATTATTTCTGCAAATAACAATATAGGCAGGATAAAAAAGTCATTGAATTTTATTTCAAAACATCTTGGTCGGGATATGGGTGGTTATTATGCTTTTCCCGAGCTTAGTATATTGGCTCAAGCTGATGAGAAGTTTTTTGTTTCCGCAGGTTGCGGCTATAGAAGTCCATATCTAGTACACACGTTAAAGTATCTTAATAGCAATCCTCAGTTTTTACAAGAATTAAAAACCAGAGATACTGCAGAATGTATGACTAAGCTTATGACATTAAAAGGTGTGGGCGAGAAGGTCGCGGATTGTATTCTTTTATTTGGGTTGCATCGAACAGATGTGTTTCCTGTGGATACATGGATCAATAAGGTGTATAAAGAAAACTTTGAAGGAACATTGACTAATAGAAAAAATATAAGAGGGTTTTTTATAAACTTGTTTGGGCAGTTGTCTGGATATGCTCAACAATACCTTTTTTATTATAAAAGAAGCGGAAATGTGTAAAAACATTGCAAATTAATTGTATTTTTTTATAATCTTTATGCTATACTCTTTTTGTGGAAAAAACACACGGAAAAATTGTTGATATATTAAAATCAATTTCAAAATCAAGTTATTTTTGGGCGGTCATTTCAGGCACATTGACCTCCTTGACTTTGTATTCAAAATATTTATTTATTTTCACATGGATAAGCATTATTCCATTGATTTATTTTCTTATAAAACACAGCGATAGTGTAAAACGTTGTTTTTTGCTTATGCTCGTTTGGGGTTTTACGTATTACACCTTGCTATATACATGGTTTTGGTCTTTGCATCCGCTTGAAGGTATGGGATTTTATGGCGCTCAAAGCATTATGGTAATAATGGGTATTTGGCTTTCTATTAGCATTGCGCAGACGCTGCAAATGTCATTAGCGGGGCTTGTTTACGGCTTAATCAAGCCCAAAGGGGTTTGGTCGGTGTTTGTGTTAGGAGCGTTATGGGTAGTGCTTGAATGGGCGCAAGGATTTGGAATTTTTGCTATGAACTGGGGCAGGCTTGCTTTGTCGCAATATTTGTTTTTGCCGGCTATTCAATCTGCTTCGCTGTTTGGCTCTTTATTCATAAGCTTTTTGATTATTTGCGTCAACGGACTAATGGCGCTTTATATAAAGTTAAGAAAAGAATATAAGATTTCCAAAAGAGCATATTATATAGCGGCTGCGGCAGTTTTTTTGGTTAATATAATTTTTGGTTCAATTAGAATAGCTGTTGTGGAAAATAATCTAAAAGACAATCCTACTGTGAATATTGCAACTATTCAGATGAACTATCCGTCAGAATCAAAATGGGAAAGTTCTCAATCAGATATTTTTGATGAAAATTACGATATGACTTTAACAGCTATTGAAAACGGAGCGCAA
>DATCJR010000015.1 GCA_036562685.1 Clostridia bacterium
ATAAAAAATCCAAGTTTTTTTTGAACTTGGATTTTTAATTAATATTAGACTCTGGCATTTCCATTGCCGTTATTGTCTTGCTTATACATATACTTTATTACACCGACAGATGCTTTTTGAGGCAGGACTCTGCTTATAGCATACTGAACCTTGTTTTTAAATCCAACTACGCATATTATGTCAGGGCGTTTTTTATGAGCTTGATTGTATATAGCTTCGGCGACTTTTTGAGCATTTAAGCCTTGCTGTTCGATTGCCGCCAAAGTTTGTGTAGCATTGTTAAGATTTTGTATCTGTTCTCCGTCTGAATAAATTTTTCGCTTTTGAGTAAATTCTGTACGCACTCCACCTGGAACAATAGAGGTGGCGTAAATATTATATTGATTTAGTTCTATATTAAGTTCGGTTACATAAGCATCCAATGCTGCTTTTGATGAGCTGTAATATGCTTCAAAGGGTACAGGCAATTCGCCAGCTAACGAGCTTACAAAAAGCAGTTTTCCTTTATTATGGGCTTTCATTACAGGAGTAACCGCTCTTACAAATTCAGCGGCCCCAAACATATTAACTTCAAACAGATAACTATAGTCTTCTCTTGTGGTTTTGTCTGCAGGAGCAGCAATCGAAATACCGGCGCAATAAATGCCTATATCAATTTTTCCGTATTCAGATAATATTTTTTCTACAGCGTCAGTAATGGTCTTAGGATTGGAAACATCAACTGTAAAATTGGTAACGCCGGCAACAGGGCATTGTGTTCTTGAACCATTAAAAACAATGGCTTTTTCGTTTATAAATTTTTTAACAGTTTCTAGTCCTATACCAGAAGAACCGCCCAAAACAAAAACAACTTCAGACATAAAAAACACCTCAATAAGATTATTGTTAATATTATTAATTATCCTTCATATAATTATTATCACTTGCGAAAAAAAGAAAATAATGATATTTTAATTATATTAATTGTGAGGAGGAATATAAAAAAATTAATTATTTTTTTTAGCATTAGGGCATATTAATATGTGAAATTACGAAGATAAGAGTTTTTTAAACTTATAAACATCATAAAATCTTCGTTCAAAAAAAAGCCCTTTTTTTGATTGTTCAGGACTTTTGATAAAAGGGAGTAGTCACCGCTTTAATAAAATATTTAGCGGACAATATGCCGTCAACACAAAGAATTCTGATCTTTCGGTATATAGATTATTTGGCAAGACTTTTATCTGTTGACACATCTCGGTCAACTGTCATAACACGGAGGAAATAATGGCGTATTATAACCAAGAAATTGACGAAGTATTAAATCAGCTTAAAACTTCGGCATCAGGTCTAACTGATGAAGAAGCAGAAGCTAGACTAAAGCAATACGGTCCTAATATTTTGTCAGAAGAAAAGAAAGAAGGATTATTTATCAAATTTATCAAGCAGTTAATTAATCCTATGATAATTGTATTGATAGTGGCTGCTGTCATTTCAGGTCTTTTGAAAGAAATCATTGATATGGTAGTTATTTTGAGCGTGGTTTTGCTTAATGCCATAATGAGTACAATTCAAGAAGGCAAGGCAGAAGAAGCTATAGCCAAATTAAAGAGTATGGCTACACCATATACTGCAGTTATTCGTAATGGCGTAGTTAAAATGGTGCCTTCAAGCACGCTTGTGCCTGGCGACATTATGCAGATAACGGCAGGAGATGTTATAGCGGCTGACGCAAGAATTATTAAAGCTAACAGCTTGATGGCAGAAGAATCAGCCCTTACAGGTGAGTCTGCGCCAGTAGAGAAAAATACAGATACTATTAAAAGTGATAAGGTTATTGTAGGCGACAGAAAAAATATGTTGTTTACAACAGACAAAATCACTTATGGAACAGGTTTGGCTGTAGTCACTGCTACGGGAATGAAAACCGAAATTGGTAACATAGCCAATATTTTGAAAGAAACCAAAGCAGAAGAAACTCCGCTTCAAAGACGAATGAATGAAATAAGCGGTATTTTGACGATAGCTATTTTGATAATTTGCTTGGTTATCTTTGGCGTTAATATTCTGATGGCGTACATTAGTTCTCATCAGATGAACTTTGCTACATTTATAGAATTTTTCACTTTGTCAGTAAGTATTGCAGTTGCAGCAATACCAGAAGGTTTGCCGGCGGTAGTAACATTAGTTTTGGCTCTAGGAGTTCAAAAGATGGCAAGAAAAAATGCCATAGTCAGAAAGATGAATGCAGTAGAAACTTTGGGTTGCGTTCAATATATATGTTCGGATAAAACAGGTACATTGACCCAAAACAAAATGACGGTAAAAAAGAATTATTTTGACGGAAAAATGCAGCCCACGCTATTGCCTTCTAACAGCACATCGGATTTGTTTTTGAAATGTCTGATGCTGTGCAATGACTCTGTTTTGGAAGGAGAAAGAGGAGATCCTACTGAGTTAGCATTAATTAAGCTTGGCGCAGAAAACGGTCTAAAGCAAGATGATATCAACAACTTATATCCTAGAGTGTTTGAATTGCCTTTTGATTCTGAAAGAAAGCTTATGACAACCGTCAACCAAATGGAAAAAGGTCTTATGGTGTTTACAAAGGGTGCGGTTGATAATATGCTTAAGATTTGCACTCATATTCAAATAGGCGATAATATTCTACCTTTGACTCAGGAACATAAAGAAAATATTCTTAATGCCAACAAAGAAATGGCAAGTTCAGCTTTGAGAATGCTGGGTGCTGCATATAAACCTATTCAGAAAATTCCTACCGAAGAAGACAAAGACGAATTGGAACAAAAGCTTATTTTCCTAGGGCTTACAGGTATGCAGGATCCGCCCAGACCGGAGGCAAAAGAATCCATAAAAATCTGTAAAAAGGCTGGCATTAAGGTCGTAATGATAACAGGCGATCATAAAGATACCGCCGTTGCCATTGCTCAAGAACTTAATATAATTCAAAATGAAAAATACGCTATTACAGGTGATGAGCTTGACAAATTAAGCGATGAAGAATTGAAAGATAAAGTCAATTACTTTAGAGTTTATGCGCGTGTTTCTCCCGAACATAAGGTAAGAATAGTAAAAGCGCTTCAAGCTAATGGCAATATCGTAGCTATGACAGGTGATGGAGTAAACGACGCTCCAGCTTTGAAAACCGCTAATATCGGTGTAGGTATGGGTATTACGGGTTCAGAGGTCAGCAAAGATGTAGCTGATATGATATTGACTGATGACAACTTTGCCAGCATTGTTACTGCGGTTGAAGAAGGCAGAAGAATATATGCCAATATAAAGAAATCTACCAGATTCTTATTGTCTTGCAATGCAAGTGAAATATTGCTTTTGTTCATTGCTTCTATTATCACACTGGCTTCATCAATAACAGGCGGACCTTTGGCTGATATGGAAATTCTTCATACTGTACAGATTTTGTTTATCAATATAATTACAGATACTTTCCCTGCAATTTCCTTGGGTGCAGATAATGCAGAAGACGATATTATGTCGCAGTCGCCAAGACGATCGAATGAAAGTTTCTTTGACAAGTTTATGGTAGGCAACATTTTTATACAAGCTGCGTTTATGACAGGATTAACTTACGGTGCATATTTTATAGGCAGAGCAATAGGTCATGGCGATGCTAAGGAAACTGCGGCAACAATGGCGTTTGCAACGTTGTCCTTATTACAGTTGTTCCATTGTCTTAACATACATAAAGAAAGAAAGACCATATTTGGAAAAAATCTATTTGGCAACAAAATGCTTATAATTAGTATCGCTTCATTAATTGTCTTTACAGTATTGATAATATCAATTGCTCCAGTCGCAGCAGTAATAAGAAGCGTTCCTTTGAATCTAACTGAATGGCTAGTTGTATTCGGTATGTCGATTGCAATAATACCTGTAGTTGAGGTTATGAAAGTCATCAGCAGAGCTATTTGGAAAGTTAAAATAGAAAAGGTTTATTAACTAAAAAATTAAGAATAGAATAAAAGAAAAAAGTCCTAAATTACTTTAGGGCTTTTTTCTTAGGGTGGAGAATGAGGGTTTTTTTGGAAAGAAAATTAACTTGTTATCCTTCCAATTGTGCTGTTATATGATGAGTTTTTTTGTCTTTAAAGCTAGGCACTATATTGCCTTCTATAATTTTTCCATCTACAATAAGATGTTTTATACCTTTAGAAATTCCGTTAGGATTTTTTATAATTATTTCATAAGTTGCGTTTTGATATTGTCTTATTACTTTATATTCTTTTAATGAAGACGGAATGCAAGGATCAATCTTAAGTCCGTCATAATCAGGCACAATTCCAAGTATGCCTTGTGATATAGCCACAAAGTTCCAAGACGCTGTACCTGTAAGCCATGAGTTTTTGGCTTGCCCGAAGTTTTTTGCATCACGACCTGCAATCATTTGAGAATAAACATAAGGTTCTGTTTTGTGAATGTCACTTATTTCTTCCAAATAAGCAGGGCAGATGCGCTTATAGCATTCAAATGCATTATCTCCTCGGCCTATTGCAGCTTCGCCCATCATAATCCAAGGGTTATTATGGCAGAACACCGCTGCATTTTCCTTGTATCCAGGCGGATAAGAAGATATTTCACCAAGATTTATATAATATTTTTTATATGCCGGCTGAACCAAAACAAAACCGTATTGTGTTGCAAGATGTTTCCAAGCACTATCCAAAGCCTTTTTGGGCATATCTTTGTCAGCCCCTATTAACGCCATAGCGCCAAAGCCTTGTGTCTCGATAAATATCTTGCCTTCTTCGCATTCATTAGAACCAACAGGTTTTGAGAATGCGTCATAAGCACGCAAGTACCATTCGCCGTCCCAGCCGTAAGTTTCCACTGCTTTTTCTAATTTTGACAGATGTTCTTTAACATATGCTTCGTCTTCTTTTAGACCGTATTTTTGGCAAAGTCTTTGATAATCCTTGCCTACATAAACGGCTATGCATGCGATCAGCACGCTTTCTGCAACATTGCTTTCGTAATTGCTTGTTGTTTGAAAACTCTCATCTGGATTGGTTGAAAAACAGTTGAGATTAAGACAATCGTTCCAATCCGCTCTACCTATTAAAGGAAGATTATGAGGGCCTAAATTTTCTACTACCTTTTTAAATGAGCGCTTTAGGTGTTCATGCAAAGGTGTAGCAAGATCAGGATTGTTTTCATAAGGAACAAGTTCTTCTAATATGCCGTAATCTGCAGTTTCTCTGATATATGCGCATACCGCCAAAATAATCCAAAGCGGGTCATCGTTAAAGTTTCCACCAAGGTCATGATTTCCTTTTTTGGTAAGAGGCTGATATTGATGATAAGCTCCGCCGTCTCTAAGCTGGGTAGAAGCAAGGTCTATTATGCGTTCACGCGCAAAGTGCGGTATTTGATGAACAAAACCAAGCAAATCCTGTGAACTGTCTCTAAAGCCCATACCGCGGCCAATTCCGCTTTCAAAATATGATGCGCTTCTGGACATATTGAAGGTAACCATTACCTGATATTGATTCCATATGTTAACCATGCGGTTTAGTTTTTCATCATCACTGGTAAGGTTGAATTTATTAAGCAGCTCGTTCCAGAAATCTTTTAATTCGTTCAAAGCTTTTTCAACTTTATTAGAATTATTAAACTTCTTTATTAATTCCAAGGCGGGTGCTTTGTTTACCTTGCCGTCTTTAAATTTTTGATCTTCTGGAAGTTCTGCATATCCCAAAATGAATATAAAATCTTTTGATTCATTGGGCTTTAATTCAATTTCAATATAATGTGAAGCAATAGGGGACCAGCCTTGAGCAAGAGAATTGTTTGAGCTTCCTTGCGTAACAGCTTGAGGACAATCAAAACCATTATAAAGTCCCAAAAAGCTGTCTCTATCAGTATCAAATCCATTAATATCACTTATGGAAGCGTAATATGCATAGTGATTGCGGCGTTCACGATATTCAGTTATATGATAAATAACATTATCCTGAACTTCTACTTCGCCTGTTGAGAAGTTCCTCTGAAAATTAGTCATATCATCATATGCGTTCCACAAACAAAACTCTTCCAAAGTCCAAAATTTGATGTTTTTAAGTGTGCTGCCGTTATTAGTAAGCCTTATGCGCTGTATCATTGCGCTTGTGTTTAACGGAACAAAATAAAGTGCTTGTGCGGTCAAATTGTTTTTGGAAGAGGTTATGCAGGTATAGCCCAAACCATGACGGCATTCATAACTATCCAATTGGGTCTTTACCGGCTTCCATCCTGGAGACCATACAGTATCGCCGTCTTTTAGATAAATATAATTTCCACCATCGTCAATAGGAACGTTGTTATAACGATATCTGGTTATACGGCGAAGGCGTGCGTCTTTATAAAAGCTGTAACCGCCTGCTGTATTGGATATCAAAGAAAAAAAATCTTTGTTTCCTAGATAATTAATCCAAGGATAGGGTGTAGTAGGAGTAGTAATTACATATTCTTTGTTTTGATCATCAAAATATCCGTATTTCATTATGGCTCCTTATAAAAGTATCTCAATTTTTCTTAGCTTTTTATCTGAAACAAGAGGTATTGCGCCTTTATGTTCTACACCGTCTAATAAAATTTTGGTGTTTTCACCAAAACGACAAAAACCTTCCTTGCTTTTTTTGATAGATATATCATATTGACAGCCGCGTATCTTAAGTGAGATTTCGGCTTCATTCATATTTTTTAGCAATAATGGATTAAGTTCAATGCCTTCTGTGGTTACGTTGAGTCCAAACATTTCAAATATAGTCAGCGTCAACCAAGAAGCAGTACCCGAAACCATAGGACCTATATTTTCATTGGTTTCTGAGTTGTTGTATTGTGTACAAAATCTCGGATTGCCTTTTAATACAAAAGGATTTTCTAAGGTTTTGTAAGGCAAAACTCTGTTTAACATATATTCGCACAATTCGGTCAATTCTTGTGCCAATTTTTCATCTTTTACCATTTTTGCGGCTTGAAGCATAGCTGAAGTTGCCATCATGGTAGCATGTTTGAATACTCCGCCGTTTTCGCGATCTCCGGGGAAATAATGACCGCTTGCTGTACCATAAGCAAGTCTCTCTAGGTCTGCCAAAGTGTTGAGTTTGAAACCTGCTTCGGTCAAAAGATATTTTTTCAAAGGAACGAGCATTGCTCTTATTTGTTCTTCAGTAGCGGTCTTAGATAAAATTGACCAGCTAAAAGAATTTAAGAAATATGTTCCATTTATATTAGAATCGTTTGAAAGTCCATCGTTTTGAGCTCCAAGATAGGTGTATTTTCCATCCTTGTAGCGGTTTATCATAACTCTTGCAAAGAAATCGCCTTTCCAAGCCTTTTCATGCGCTCCAGTTTGAAGTCTTTTAATTAATGACTCAAGATAATCAGCGTATTCTTTGTCGTCAATTTTTTGAGCGAGTTCTAATGTGTATTGTGCTGTTATTATTAGCAAAAACAGGTTCATTACGCTTTCACATAATTCGTTTTCAAAAGGAACGCCGAATTCTTGGCCTTTTTCTTTTAATTGCAGATAATATCTTTTTTCTTTTTCAGGACCGTCTAGCCAATCGTCATCCAGTTTTAGGCAATCATTCCAGTCGCTTCTGTCTAGCAACGGGAAACCGTTTTTACCTACTGATATTTCACCGCTGTATTTGATTATTGCTTTTAATGTTTGATAAATAGTACGTGTTTTGTCGCTGCCTGCTATTTTGCATTCTTGATTTAAAAAGTCTATATCGCCTGTTAAGGTGATATATCTATATACAGCAGGGGCAAGCCATAATCCATCATCAGAACAGATTCCTGGTTCTTTTCCTTTCCAGAAGAAGTTATGATTTGTGTAACCAAACTCATATACATTGTTAGCCCATTCAGTGATCAGCTGTTTTATGAGTTTGGTATTATCCATTGCAGCCATATAATACATAGATGCATAAAGGTCTTGTATTTCTCTAAACCCAATTTCTCTAAAACCTTTTTGGGTTTGCGCAAAAGAACGAGAGACAAAGGTCTGATATAAAATCTGGAAAGGCAAGTTATTGTTAATATAAGCATTTAATGTATCGTCAGGGGTTTTGGCTTCTAGATAAGATGAGAAGTCAGAATAGAAGTTTTTTGTCTTTTCAAACATTTTGTCAAAGAAGTCAGGTTGTTGAATTTGTGTCAATAATTGGTCAACCTGAATGTCAAATAATTCATTAATATTTTCTCTAGCGAAAACCGCACCTGTATATGTATCTATTACAACTTCTTGATTTGCTTTGGCTAAAAAACTTTTGCCAAGAGCAAAGAAGCCAGGACCTTTTCTGTTGTGTTTTGAAGGTAAAACTGCAGCATATTGAGGATGTTCTAAAGAACCTTTACCCACAAAAGCTGTATAGTCTGCGCAAAAATCCTCAAAAAAAGCACCTTGGCTATATAGAGTTACGAATCGTTTGTCTTCTTGGAAATATGGCGGATAATAATGAGTTGAAAATGCGGCTAGCTTGTTGTCTTTATATACCGTTTCAGATTCCATTATAACGGTAGAATACACGACATCGTTCATAAGCGCATGATCAGCAGGTGTTCCAAACATACCTGTGAACACGATTTTTAAATTTCGATCATTTTTTGTAGTGTTATATACGCTTATTCTTTGTGCCTCAACTGCGTTAGGCAAACCTTTGATTTGAGGCAAAACAAAGATAATTCTTTTTATAATAAGGCCACATTTTGTTTTATATGTAATAATAGTATGATTTTGACTATGAACGCATTGTCCGCTTTCTATATTTTGCGTAACATCGGCAGAATAAAATATTTGCTTGCCATTTTCTAATATGTAAAATTGCCTGTTAGCAGGATTTCCGTTTTCTTCGGGACGCATATCCCATCTTGCCGCTGTGACTTGAACTGCTGAATGTGATCTAAAAGATCCTCTTCCAAGCCAATCAACAACCGCTTTGGGAGTAGTTAATAGGGGGTTGTCGTATCCTATGCGATTTCCTAATAAAAGATTGATCGAAAAATGCGGAGAGATAGGCGGTGTGGTGATGTCAATTATATGTTCGCCTTTTTCGTTGAGAGTTCCTGGAAAATTTTCTGCAGATCTTACATAATTTAAGATATCATTAGCTATATCAATAGGTAGATCTTTTTCTTGTGTTCCAGCATAATGTTTTACGGTGTTTTGATTAATTACAAAAAGGTTGTCTTGATCTTGATATTTATTAAGATACTGATTGATTTTGCTGTCGTTAAGAACAAGCATAACAACAGGGCATCTATATTTTAGTCCGCTAACTGCAACTATTTTACCACCAATTATTTCTGCATCTACTCCGCCATGCATGAGATTGGAGTCAAATTTTTTCTTGCAGATATCAAAAACAGTACCGTATTCTTTTTCAAATTCTCTTGCTGTCTGTCTTGTTAGGCTCATATTACCCTCTTCTCCTTTTGTTTTAAATCTTACTATAACGATTAAGTTTAAATTTAAAAAAAACAAAAAATAAACTAATATTTTTTGTTATTCCACCATAATTCATATGATAATATAAGTAGAATTTAATGTCAAGGTAAAAAAAGTACAAAAAAATCTAAATATTTTTAGTCAAAACCTATTGACAACTCACTTTTATAATGATATATATATTATTGAACTTAATCGTTATAGTTAATTTACTTCTCAATAATTTTATGTTAATCAAAAATAAATGACATAAGTCATTTAAATATATAGGAGGAAGATAATGAAAAAAAGGTTACCCGTTATTTTGCTAGCTTTTGT